>CAZLNG010000008.1:0-61088 GCA_964560735.1 uncultured Methanosarcinales archaeon
AACCAGTTATCGATTCCAGAATTCAGGCGTAAAGAGTAAGATTACAGTGTAAACTTCAAGTCTTCCAATCCACATATTCGCAATAAGGACTAATTTTCCCAGAGGAGGAATTGGGTCAAAACTACCCATCGGGCCTACCACGTTTAGCCCTGGGCCTATATTGCCAAGAGTGGCAATTGAAGCCGTAACTGAAGTTATAATGTCCATGCCCAGAATTGAGAGGATCAGGGCACTTGTAAGAAAGACAAGCAGATAGATAACAACAAATGAAACTATAGAGCTGACAATCTCATCGGGCACGGTTTTATTGTTGAATTTAACGCCTCTTATGGCTCTCGGATGAAGAGCCTTGAAAAGTTCATTTCTACTGTGCTTCAGCAGGATAAGGATACGTACAACTTTAATACCTCCACCTGTAGATCCGGCGCAGGCTCCAATGAACATAACTATAATAAGTATCATTTTTGCAGATTCGGACCATAAATTAAAATCTGTTGTTGCGAACCCGGTACTTGTCATAATCGTAACAACCTGAAAAATAGCAAGCCTGAAAGAATCAAGAACTCCTGTATTAAGATCACGCCAGAGCAGGAAAGTGAGGATACCGCTTGCTGTAAGGATGAGGGCTGTATAGAGCTGGAATTCTTCGTCTTTAAAAAGTACGTTTTTATCTGTATGGATAGCCCGGTAATAGAGGGCAAAGTTTGCGCCAGCAACAAAAGTAAAAAAAGTTATTATGTACTCAACAAGAGGACTCTCAAAAGCTCCAACACTTAGCGCATAATTTGAGAACCCTCCGCAGGCCATTGTGGCAAACATATGATTAAGTGCATCATAAAGCGAGGTACCTGCAAGCAGGAGGGCAACAACCTGCATAAGGGAGATAACGAAATAAACCATCCAGAGAATCCTTGCTGTGTCTCTGATTCTTGGTTTGAGCTTATCTTCGGTAGGTCCGGGTACTTCTGCCCTGAAAAGTTGACGCCCCGCAACCCCGAGTTTGGGCAGTATGGCGATAAAAAGCACGATAATACCCATACCGCCAAGCCACTGCATTAATCCTCTCCAGAAAAGGATACCTTTAGGGTGACTTTCTATGTCTGTGAGAATTGTTGAGCCTGTAGTGGTAAATGCAGACATGGCTTCAAAAACAGCATTTAAGGGAGAAATCCCGTCCAGCATAAAAGGGATAGCTCCGAAAATTGCAGCTGCAAGCCATCCAAGGGAAACAATTGCAAAGCCCTCTTTACGAGTCCAATCCCCCTCTGTTTTGTAGGAGATCAGGAAAAGTCCTGTGAATATGGTTATGACAATAGATACCAGAAAAGGGGTTAAACTCTCCCCGTAATAGTACGCTACTCCGAGAGGGATTATCATTAATATGCCCAGAAGCCTGAGTAAACCACCAAGAACATATAAAACAATTCTAATATTCATTTGGCCCTCTGTTTTTGGAACTCATAAGCCTCTTTATAACTGTTTGTATTTATTTCTTACTTAAATAACTTCTCTACAGCTGAAACAGCAGAAGATAGTGCAAAAACAATTACTCTGTCTCCTTCCTGGATTACGAAATTTCCTCTGGGTATGATAACTTCCTCATTTCTAACTACCATGGTAACAATTGAACCTTTAGGAAATTTAACTTTATCAAGCGATTTTCCTGTGATTTTTGAGTTCCTGGAAGCTGTATACTCTATTATTTCGGCCTTTTCGCCTTCAATAGTTGCAAGTGTCTCTATCCCCCTTCCCATGGTAAGCTTGAGCACTTCATTAACAGTCGCTTCCCTGGGACTGACTGCCATATCTATCCCGACCATTTCGAAAAGAGGCACATAATCCGAACGGTCAGCTCTTGCGATAACCTTTTTTGCTCCCATTTGCTTTGCCAGGAGAGAACAGAGGAGATTTTTCTCATCATTGTCTGTAACTGCAAGGACAACGTCCATATCTTCGATATTTTCCTCTTTCAGAAGGGTAACATCTGTTCCGTCTCCATTTAAAACAAGGGCGTTTTCCAGCATTTGAGCCACTTCTATACAGCGGTTTTTCCGATATTCGATGATTTTGAGATCGGCTTTTTCATCCTTGTCTATCAGTTTGGCGAGATAAAAACCTACAATTCCGCAGCCTATAAGAAGAATTCTCGTTCGATGAGGTTTCTCATCCCCGAAAACTCTAACAAGGTTTTCCAGGGCTTTTGGCTTGCCTACAACTACCATATGGTCTTTCGCCCTGATTGTGTCGCTCCCGTGAGGAATTATTATTTCTTCTTTCCGAAAAATTGCACTTACAATGCAGCATTCGTCAAGCCCAAGGTCCTGTATTTGCTTTCCTACAAGTTTATTGTCAGGACGGATGGCAAATTCAATCATCTGAACTTTCCCCCCTGCAAAGACTTCAGCATCTATTGCAGATGGGCTTGACAGTACATCAGCAACCTCAGAAGCAAGCGCAAGCTCCGGGCAGATCATTATATCGACTCCGACCTGAGACCTTGAGGTTACAGGCACATCGATATAGTCAGGGTTGCTGACTCTTGCAATCGTTTTTGTGTCCTTCCAGCCATGAGACCTTATTATCAGTTTTGCAGTCATACAGGCGACAATGTTGACTTCATCAACACCGGTGACAGCAACCAGAATGTCAGCGTCATGAAGGATATTGGCGAGAATGTCGGCGTTTGCACCGTTTCCTTCCAGAACCTGGATATCAAGTTCATCTGCCCTTCTTGCTGTTTCTTCATCTTTCTCGACAACAATTACGTCATGTGTGAGGGAAAGAAACTTTGCGATGTGGTATCCAACTTCGCCTGCCCCGATAACTATTGCTTTCATAAGATTCCCTGAAAAAAAAGCCTGATTCTAAATAAATTAACGTGCTTGCTTAAGTAGTCTTTGGAAAAAAGGAAACTTAAATGACCTTATTTCCAAGGAATGCCACTTCCGTATTTAATCTACTTATATTAACTGATGCGAAGAACATGAAAAAGAAAACGCATCCTGATAGAATCAACTTCTAATTACTTTTACATTATAAGCGTTCAAGCGCAAGAGCTCCAAGGAACGCCATAGTCTCAAATATTTCTTTATTTTCCGGAACCAGAGCTTCTTCAGGCTTATCAAAGGCAAATGCCATAACGCCAAAAATCATTCTATGAGTCTTGATTGGAATATAGTATCCCTTTCCTGCGGGAAGATTATCCGTTCCATAGCCAGCTATCTGACCATTTTCATAGGCCCATCGAGCAATGGCTTTTTCTTTATCATAGAAGGGGTAGGCAGCATCACCAGCTCCTATTTGAAGTCCTGAGGGGCTGGGTGTCAGTACTGCAAAAAATCCTGGTCCAAAATTATGCATTTGATCTGCAAGGATTTTGAAGACTTCTTGCCTTGTTTTTGCCTCCACGAGTTCACGGGAAAGACCTGATGTTGCTTCCACTTCAGCTTCACTTTTCCAGATCTGGGGCAGGAGGTGGCGCAGTCTTGTGGCAAGGCTGCTAATTATTAGAGCTATAGTAACGTACCCGACAAAGGCAATAAAATACTGCAAATCATCAACAGTAAATGAGTAATAAGGCTCGACAAAGAGGAAATCGAAAACCAAAATGCTCAGACCTGCTGTAAAAAGAGCTACTCTGCGCCTGAAAAAGAAAGCCGATACCAGAACTGGAATGAGCTGAATTATTAGCAGGTTTGAAGGGTTTATGTTCTCTTTAAGAAGGAAATTAATACCCACCACAGCTGCAATGAGAATAAGGCTGATTGCATATTCTATTGTAAAAAAAAGTGGAATCTGTTTTTTGAGAGGTATGTGCACATTTTTCCCTTTTGGTTCGTACAGGTGGACATCGATTCCCTGAGACTGCCGAACAACCCTGTATACCGGAGAAAAAAGTACGTCTATACCATGGGGCTTTCCGAGCATAATCATGCTGACATTGTTTCGCCGAGCATAACGTGTAATCTCATCAGCTACATCGTTCCCACGATAGCGAACTATTCGCCCTCCAAGCCGCCTTCCTGTTTCCAGAGCCAGGTTTAGCCAGGCACGTTCCTGAGAAGATAAAGCCATCTCGTCGCCAATGTCCACTGAAAACACAATCCAATCGGCATCGAACCGGTTTGCAAGCCTGTATGCTGCCCTTACCATATGTTCGGCTGTCGGACCCGGACGGATGCAGACAAGGAGCCTTTCTACCGCAGGCCACGGACCAGGGATGGCCCGTGCTCTCATGTAGTCTGTCATCCTCTCGTCCGTATATACTGCCATATACCTGAGAGCAAGTTGCCTGAGTGCAAGGAGGTTTCCTGTCCTGAAAAAACGCTGTACTGCGGCTTCAGCCATATCTTTTACATAGACCTTCCCGGCTTTGAGACGGATATTCAGCTCTTCAGGCGTGATATCAATTAACCGAATTTCGTCGGCATTGGAGAAGAACTTGTCCGGCACGATCTCAGAAACTCTAATCCCAATTATCTGGGCAACGGCATCATTCTGGCTCTCAATATGCTGAATATTGACAGTTGTATAAACTGAGATTCCTGCCTGCAGGAGCTCTTCGACATCCTGGTACCGCTTCAAATGTCTGCTTCCAGGAGCGTTTGTGTGGGCTAACTCGTCAACAAGGACGATTTGAGGATGACGTCTGACAACTGCATCGAGATCTATTTCCCTGAGAGAAAGGTCCTGATGTTTGATTGAAAGTGTAGGAATAACCTCAAAGTTCTCAACCAGAGCATTGGTTTCAGGCCTATCATGTGTTTCTACATAGCCGATTACGACATCTTTTCCTTCCTGCAGCCGCTGAAGAGCATCCTGGAGCATTGAATATGTTTTTCCAACACCTGCAGCATAACCCAGATAAACTGTCAGCTGCCCTTCATTCGCTTTTTTCTCATCACGGCGAGCAATGAAGAGTAAGTCTTCGGGCAGTGGCCTTCTGTCCTCTTCATAACGTTTATTTGCCATAATCCCTCTCTCAGCTAGACTGACTCATCTCATCAAGATTTCTATTGAGTGAAAGTACATTAACATAAGTTCCTGTGAATGGGGAATCAACGGATTCTGCAAGTACAAGGGCTTTGATTTTTTCTTCCGGAAGATTTCGAGCCTCTGCCACGACAGGCACCTGTAAAAGTGCGGATTGCAGGCTAATGTGTGGATCGAGCCCGCTGGCTGAAGCCATAACAAGATCAGAGGATATCGGGCCTGTAACGCCCTCCTCCATGAGGGTATTTACTCTTGTATCGACAAGCTCAAGAAGAACTGGATTCGTCGGGCCCAGGTTTGATCCTCCAGAAGAAGTTGCATCATATCCATTAACAGATGGTCTACTCTGGAAATACTGAGGTAAAGAGAAATTCTGGCCGATAAGCTTTGAGCCGATAATTCTGCTCTCATTATCGACTATAAGGCTTCCGTGAGCTTGACCAGGGAAAAGTAGCCCGGAAATAAGGGCCACTGTCAAGGGATAGACAACCCCTGTGATTATGAATAACACTGTGAATAATAGCACGGCTTTTTTGATTGATTTCATGCCAATACCTCCTCAAGTATGCAGTAAACCAGCCAGCACAAGGTCGATTAACTTAATTCCTATAAAAGGAGCAATAACCCCTCCAAGACCGAAAATGGTCAGGTTGTAGGCAAAGAGTTTCGATGCCGGCATAGTCTTGAACTTTACCCCGGCCAGTGCAAGTGGAACCAGCATTGGAATTATCAGAGCATTGAATATGACTGCCGAAAGAATAGCAGATTCCGGGGTTGAAAGACCCATGATATTCAGTACTTTGAGCTGCGGATAGATCCCTATAAGGGCAGCGGGAATGATTGCAAAATACTTGGCAATATCATTGGCAATAGAGAAGGTTGTAAGAGCTCCTCTGGTCATCAGGATTTGCTTGCCTATCTCGACAATGTCCAGCAGTTTCGTAGGGTCGCTGTCAAGGTCAATTATGTTTGCAGCTTCTCTTGCAGGTTGTGTACCGTTGTTCATTGCCACGGCTACGTCTGCCTGGGCAAGAGCAGGAGCATCATTCGTTCCGTCTCCTGTCATAGCAACCATGTACCCTCCATCCTGATATTCCTTAATCATTCTAAGTTTATCGTCAGGCTTAGCTTCTGCCAGGTAGTCATCTACCCCGGCTTCTGCTGCTATGGTGGCGGCGGTGAGATGGTTATCTCCTGTGATCATGACCGTCCTGATTCCTATCTGGCGCAGGGATGCAAATCTTTCTCTAATGCCCGTTTTCAAGATATCTTTGAGGAATATCACGCCCAGAATTGCTTCATTGCGGGCGACCACAAGGGGTGTACCGCCTGCAGACGCAACTCCATCTACCTTTGCCTTCAGGTCTACAGGAATGGTACCTCCACGTTCCAGAACGGCTTTCGTTATTGCATCGTAAGCCCCTTTCAGGTAAATCAGTTCCCCACACTTCGCTCCACTAACTCTGGTTGCGGCTGAAAATGGTATAAATGTGACGTTTTCCGGAGAAACCGACGCGTTTCCTGTTTTTTCCTGAATGAGGGAGATAATACTTTTGCCTTCAGGAGTATCATCTGCAAAAGAAGAAAGCATGGCAGCTTCCATCAGGTCATCGGGAGACTGGTCATCTACCACCAGAAACTCAGTCGCCTGCCGGTTACCCAGGGTGATAGTGCCCGTTTTATCCAGCAGCAGGACATTTACATCACCTGCAGCTTCGATTGCTCTTCCTGAGAGAGCTATAATGTTTAACCTGAATAAACGATCCATTCCAGCTATTCCGATCGCCGAGAGCAGGGCTGCAATAGTTGTGGGGGCCAGACAGACAAAAAGTGCAATAAGGACGGTGAGGCTGGCAGGATCCCCTCTCCCGCTTGAAGAGGCGCTATATGCAGAAACCGCATAGGTGCTGGCTACAACTGCGAGAAATACAGCCGTAAGCGCAATGAGCAGAATCTCGAGGGCTATTTCGTTAGGGGTTTTCCTGCGCTCGGCCCCTTCTACCATGGAGATCATGCGGTCCAGGAACGTCTGTCCAGGGTCAGCGGTAATCCTGATGATTATCTCATTGGCGATAACCGTAGTCCCTCCGGTAACTGCACTCCGGTCCCCGCCCGATTCACGCACAACAGGTGCTGACTCCCCGGTAATTGCGGCTTCATTGACCAGTGCTGCTCCTTTTACCACCTCTCCATCCCCTGGGATTACTTCGTTTGCCCTTATAAGGACAAGGTCGCCTTTCCGGAGATCAGAGGAAGGCACTTCGACTGAAGGGGCATCAAAAGATTCCGCTGTGAGTTTTCGGGAAGAAACGCTGGTTTTTGACTGCCTGAGGGATGCAGCCCTGGCTTTCCCACGTCCTTCGGACAGAGATTCCGCAAAGTTGGAAAAGAGTACTGTTAACCACAGCCAGAAGGAAACAAAGCCGATGAAGAAAGAAGATTCTGCCGTAGCCGAGAAGAAACTTACAAGAAAGCTAATAGTTGTCAGAATACCTCCTATTTCCACAAGCAGCATTACCGGATTTTCCTTCTGCCGACGTAAATCCAGTTTCAGTACTGAACTGATGAGTGATTCCCGAATAAGTTTCGGTTCAAAAGCGCCTAATTGCGGGTACCGTTTTCTTGACATGGTTTCAGATCCCTCCTATCATACTCAGGTGTTCGGCAATAGGCCCCATTGCGAAGAGCGGGAAGAATGTAAGAGCCCCGATAATCAGGATCACAAGGATTGTCCAGATCGAAAATGAAATAGAAGCTGTAGGAAGAGTTCCCGCGCTGGGTGGAACTTTTTTCTTCTGTGCCATCGATCCTGCTATCGCCAGCATGGCAACCGCAGGGACAAATCTGCCTACAGCCATTGCCAGGCTACCTCCAAGTGTGTAGAATGGTTTTGTTGCGTCAAACCCGGCAAAGGCACTACCGTTGTTGTTAGACATGGAAGCAAAGGCGTACATCAGTTCAGAAAGTCCGTGGGGACCCGGATTTTTCATTAAATCTGTAACATCTGGCAGAACCAGTGCGATGCCTGAAAGCAAAAGAACAAGGACTCCAGGGACAAGGACGGTAATGACAGCCATCTTCATCTCCAGAGCCTCTACCTTTTTTCCCAGGTATTCAGGGGTTCTTCCTATCATAAGTCCTGCAATGAAAACTGCAAGCACTACAAATCCGATCATAGTGTAAAACCCCGATCCCACTCCTCCAAAGGCGACCTCTCCCAGAAGAATCATAAACATAGTTACCATCCCACCAAGAGGCGTGAGTGAGTCATGCATGGAATTGACTGCCCCACAGGAGGTTGCTGTGGTAGATGTTGCAAAGAGTGACGATCCGAGGAGTCCGAATCTTGTCTCTTTCCCTTCCATAGATACCCCGGAAACGCCCAGCTCTTTTACCAGAGGGTTGCCTGCCAGTTCTGCAGTGTAGAGTGCACAGAATCCTCCCAGGAATAAAACTAACATAATTGCATAGAGAACCCAGCCCTGCCGCATATCGCCGGCCATCCTTCCAAAAACAAGTGGCAGGGTTACAGGTATAAGGAGAATAAGGAATATTTCTATCAGGTTGGTCAGGGGCGTTGGATTTTCATAGGGATGTGCAGAGTTTGCGTTGAAAAATCCTCCTCCGTTGGTGCCGAATTCTTTTATCGCTTCCTGGGAAGCTACAGGCCCCATCGGGATTGTCTGGGGTTCTGCCGGCCCGTATCCTGTAGCCTGGACATAAGGGTCCAGGTTCTGAATTACCCCCTGAGAGACCAGAATTAAGGCAAAAATGAAAGCTATCGGCAGAAGAATATAAAAGGTACAGCGTGTCATATCAACCCAGAAATTGCCTATTTTGTCTGTAGAATGGCGGGTAATTCCGCGCATTACTGCAATCGCTATGCAGATTCCTGTAGCTGCGGAAAGAAAATTCTGAACCGTAAAGCCAGCCATCTGGGTAAGATAGCTTGCTGTTGTTTCGCCACTGTAGACCTGCCAGTTTGTGTTAGTAACAAAACTGGTAGCAGTATTGATTGCAAAATTCAAATCGAAAGCCCCGAACTTTTGGGGGTTGAAAGGCAGAAAACCTTGAAGAAGAAGAAGTAAGAGAAGAATTACAAAACCTGTACCATTGAAAATGAGCATATTCAGGGCATAACCCTTCCACCCATCTTCTAGATCTGGATCTGTCTCAATCAATCTGTAAATCGCTTTTTCGATACGACCCGGTATTCCTCGGGACATATTTCCGGAAAAGACCCGGAAGAAGAAATTACTGAAAGGTAATGCCACTCCGGTAACAATGACCAAAAAGAGGAGGAGCATTAAGCCATCCACGGTTATGTCTTGTGTTATCAATTTAGTTCACTTCTATTGTGTTAGTTTGAAATGAGGCTCTCTTTTCACACAAACAACAAATGGAAACCATAGATTGTTGGATTATAAATACATTGTTCCTCGCTATATAAATTTAATCTGTAACCTATTTCGAAAGCAGTAGAATTTTATAAATTATCTACAAATAGTTCCTGTACGGGAGAAAATTCTGCAATTTCGTGAAAACCACAAAATTATAAATTGTCAGCCAGGCAGTAGACTAGAAATAATTTACTGATTCATCTGTGAAAAAAGTAAAATATTAAGAAAAATTAGAATGATATACTTTAGATTTTTTTCAGGAAATTTTAGACTTTTTTAGGAGTGCCAGAACTCGCTTGTAAAGATTACGAGCACCGTGTAAACCTCTAATCTGCCAACCCACATATTGTTAATTAAAATAATTTTGCCAAGGGTGGGTATATCTTGAAAGTTTGCCATAGGTCCCACAACATTAAAGCCTGGACCTATATTTCCAAGGGTTGTAATCGACGCTGTAGCAGAACTTATAATGTCGACTCCGAGGAGAGCTAGAAGGATTGCAGAGATGACAAAAACGCCTATATAGAGTACAACAAAAGACAGGATCGCCTGCAAAATGTCGTCTGGTACTGCTTTGTTATTAAATCTCACAGGTCTGACAGCCCTTGGATGAATAAATTTAAACAATTCTCTCCTTGAATATTTTAACATTAGCAGAAAACGGACAACTTTCATCCCTCCGCCTGTGGAACCTGCACAGCCTCCAATAAACATTACTGAAAGCACCAGAATCTTTGCCGAATCCTTCCAGAGGTTAAAATCAATTGAAGCAAAACCCGTGGCTGTCATAATGGAGGTTATCTGGAATATTGAATAACGAAATGAATTGAACAGGGAATATTCCATATCCCTGTACAGAACTATTGTAAGTAAGCCTGTGAATCCCAATAGGAGATAAGCGTAGGTTCTGAATTCTTCATCCCTGAAGAGAACTTTTCTGTCAATATAAATTGCCCTGTAATAAAGGGCAAAGTTAGCCCCTGCAACAAACATAAAGAATGTAAGAATAAATTCTATCAGCGGACTGTGAAAGGCTTCTATCCCTGCATTGTAAGTAGAAAAACCCGCACAGGCCATGCAGGCAAAGGTGTGGGTAAGGGCATCGTAAAGTGACATTCCTGCCAGTACCAGAGCTGCGACTTCAATGGCAGAGATAATAATATAAAGCTTCCATAGAATTTTTGCCGTTTCTCTTATCCTTGGTTTCAGCTTATCTTCGGTAGGACCGGGTGCTTCGGCTCTGAAAAGCTGGCGACCAGCAACCCCAAGTTTTGGCAGAATTGCCACGAAAAGCACGATAATTCCCATGCCTCCAAGCCAGGCGGTAAAGGACCTCCAGAATAGAAGACCTCTGGAATAACTTTCAATATCCACAAAAATAGATGAACCAGTTGAAGTAAAACCTGACATCGTTTCAAAAACTGCGTCAATAAAAGAAACTTTCTCAAAAAGAAAAGGAATAGCCCCGAAAACGGCTGCTGCAAGCCAGCTCAGAGAAACAATAGCAAGAGCTTCTTTCTGCTGCCAGTCAGAACTACTTTTAAAGCGCATAAGTAGCAAAGCTGTAAATAAGGTTATAAAAAAAGATATTATATATGGTTCCAGGGGTTCCCGATAGTATAATGCAACTAAAAGGGGAACAAGCATTGTAAACGCTAAGAGGAAGAGAATTTTTCCTAATGCATTAAAGACTGCCTTGTTATCCGTAAGAAAGCACCTGCCTTTCTAAACCAACATGAAAATTTTTTTGCTTTCTATATTTTAGAACTTATGGAAACTATGCCATAGAAAATACTATTATATTTTCAAATGATTTTAGACTTACTCAAAACTACAATATGGTTTTTTTGTCTTAATTACATCTTTTCTATAATTGATAATTATTTTGTACTCTTAAAGAGCCTCATCAGTGAAAAGCCTCGATAATAATGAGTTAGTTCGTATTCAGAAAGTCTTAAATTTATTTTCATCAAACTGGCAAAAGAAAAGCAGGGGGAATAAGTTATGAATATAAATTAAGTAAAAAAAGTATAAGACGAGCAGCTAATAAGGTGAAAATAGTGGATAAAAATAGATTAAAGGGTAATAGAGATTAGAAAGATTAAATGTAACAAACTGGATACAATAGTTATAAAAACAAAAGAAAGATATGAGAAAAATACGACTTTATTATGAAACAGAAACAATTCACGCAAAAGAGGGTGAAAGTGAGTTGAAAACTGTTTTTAACCCTCAAAAGCATCCTTTACTTTTTCAAAAAACCCTTTATTCTTTTTGGCTTTCTCTTTGGCTCTCTCGCTCTTATCTCTTTCATCGCCTTCGAGGTTCCTGTCAGTGTCAGGATCTTCGAACTGGCGCAGCAGCTCTTTTTGTTCATGGGTAAGCTTTGTGGGCGTTTTGACCACGACTCTAACTAGCTGGTCGCCTTTTTTATGCCCATGCAGGTGCTGTATTCCCTTGTCTTTGAGTCTGAATATAGAGTGAGTCTGAGTTCCGGCAGGGACATTCATTTTTACCTTACCATAGAGGGTATCAACCATCACGTCTGCTCCGAGTGCAGCCTGGGGGAAAGATATCGGAAGCTCGGAAATAACATCGTAATCGACCCGTTTGAAATATTTATGGTCCATCACATGAATAACGACATAGAGATCTCCGGAAGGTGCACCCGGTTCTCCTGAATCTCCCTCTCCGCTGAGCCTCAGGGTCATACCTGAATCAGCTCCGGCAGGCACGTTCACTGTTATCTTTCTTCTATTTCTAACTCTACCTGCACCGCTGCAGACGGGACAGGGAGACTCAACGATCTGACCTCTACCGTGGCAGATATTGCATGTAGTAGTGCTTACAAATTGCATCCCCAACCCGGAACGTGTGGTGCGGATCTGCCCTGTACCTCCGCATGTGGGACAACGCTTGGGACTTGTTCCGGGTTTAGCACCGGTTCCAGAACAGTTCGAACACCTTTCAGTCCGTGGGACATCAACATCCTTATGGACTCCAAAGGCAGCTTCCTCAAAGGTAATATAAAGGTCGTACTGAAGGTCGGATCCACGCTGCGGTCCCCTGGGGCCTCTTCTTCCTCCTCCTCCGCCGAAAAACATTTCGAAAATGTCCCCGAAACCGCTGAAATCCGCGCCCCGGAAGATGTCCTCTGCACTGTATTGCCCGTCTATTCCTGCATGTCCGAAGCGATCGTACTGAGCACGTTTCTCAGAATCTGAAAGAACGGCATAAGCCTCTGAGATCTCTTTGAATTTCTCCTCAGCCCCTGCTTCTTTATTTCTGTCAGGATGGTACTTTAGCGCAAGTTTTCGATACGTTTTCTTTATATCCTCGGCTGAGGCGTCCTTGGACAATCCGAGAATTTCGTAGTAATCACGTGTTGTGGCCATCAGGATTCCCTGTCATTTTAAAAAAGATTTAAGAGCCGGAGCCTGCAAGCAGGTTTCCGGTGAGGCCTGAGCATCTTCAGGCCTGTCTAATCATACCTGTTACTTCTTCTTTATTTACTTACGCTTTTCGTCGTCAACTACCTCGTAATCGGCGTCAACAACTGTCTCATCAGGGCCTCTTGCGTCCGATGCTCCTGCTTCTCCTCCAGCCTGCTGAGCCTGCTGCTGGGCTTTCTGGTACATTGCTGTGGAAATGGGGTATACCGCTTCCTGAAGAGCTTCGGTTTTTGACTTAATGTCTTCGCTGTCCTTACCTTCGAGGGACTTTTTAAGATCTGCGACTGCGGCATTTACTTTTGACTTCTGGTCTTCGGTAGCCACATCTCCGGCTTCCTTCAAAGTCTTTTCCGTAGCATTTATAAGAGCTTCGGCATTGTTCCTGTTCTCTACTTCTTCCTTGCGCTTTCTGTCTTCTTCGGCATGCAGTTCCGCATCTTTGACCATGCGTTCGATTTCGGCATCCGAAAGTCCGCCTGGTTTCTGGATGGAAATGGACTGCTTTTTGCCAGTTCCAAGATCCTTTGCGCCCACATGCAGGATACCGTTTGCATCGATATCAAAAGTGACTTCAACCTGTGGGATACCTCTTGGAGCAGGAGGAATACCGTCAAGGATAAAGCGCCCTAGTGTTTTGTTTTCAGAAGCAATTCCCCTCTCTCCCTGAAGGACATGAATCTCTACCGAAGGCTGGTTGTCAGCAGCCGTTGAAAAGATCTGGCTCTTCTTGGTAGGAATCGTTGTGTTTCTCTGGATCAAAGGAGTCGCTATACCTCCAAGAGTTTCAATCCCGAGAGTCAGAGGAGTGACATCAAGTAGCAGGACATCTTTGACTTCCCCTCCAAGTACGCCGGCCTGAATGGCTGCTCCGACTGCAACGGCTTCGTCAGGGTTGATGTTCTTATATGGCTTCTTGCCTGTAAAGTTCTCTACAAGTTCGACGACTGCAGGCATCCTTGTGGCTCCTCCGACCAATATGACTTTGTCAAGGTCGTTTGGAGTGAGCTTCGCATCGCTTAGAGCCTGGCGCATTGATACGAGGGTTTTTTCAAGAAGGTCTTCGGTCATCTTCTGGAACTGAGCCCTTGTCAGGTCAACGTCAAGGTGTTTTGGCTCTCCATCAGGGCCAACCGTAAGGAAGGGAAGGTTGATGTTGGTGCTGGCAACTCCGGAAAGTTCTATCTTTGCTTTCTCTGCGGCATCTGTAAGGCGCTGGAGTACTGCCTTATCTTTTGAAAGGTCAATTCCCTCAACTTTTCTGAATTCGGCAAGCAGATGGTTGACTATCCGCTGGTCGAAGTCATCTCCTCCGAGGCGGGTATCTCCACTTGTGGATTTTACTTCAAAAACTCCGCCTCCGAGCTCGAGAATGGATACGTCAAAAGTTCCGCCACCAAGGTCGTAAACAAGAATGGTTTGTTCCACATCTCCTTTATCCAGTCCGTAAGCCAGAGATGCGGCGGTCGGTTCATTAATTATTCTCAGGACTTCAAGCCCTGCAATTGCCCCGGCGTCCTTTGTGGCCTGCCTCTGGGCATCATTGAAATATGCAGGAACAGTAATTACAGCCTGCTTGATTTCCTCTCCTAAATAAGCTTCCGCATCTGTTTTAAGCTTCTGGAGAATCATTGCGGAAATTTCCTGTGGTGTGTATTGCTTTCCCTGAAGGGTCACTCTGTAATGGGCATCTCCCATATGCCTTTTAATTGAATAGACAGTATTTTCAGGATTTGAGATAGCCTGTCTTTTTGCTACCTGACCTACAAGTTTCTCCCCTTTTTTGGAAAATCCAACCACAGACGGAGTTGTCCTGGCGCCTTCGGCGTTAGGGATAACAACAGCTTCTCCGCCTTCCATCACTGCCATGCATGAGTTGGTAGTACCAAGGTCAATACCCAGTATTTTTGCCATGTTATATCCTCACTAGATTACCTGGTTAAACCATTTAATTGAATTATCTAGATAAGTTGTTAAGTTATTTATCGAGTTGTTTGGGTAAGTTATTTAGTTAAATTACACAGTTAATTTTACCTGAATAGAACGTTAACTTTAACTTAATAACTTTCTAATTTATTAGAGTTTGAATAAATATGATTCTGTATTAATTTTAATTTATTTTTAATCTCAATTTATTTTGGCTTCTTGACTGAAATCAAAAGCTTAAATAAGACATTTTTTGAGCAAAATTAAGCTTTTAGAGCATTACCTGTTTTCCTCGGATTTTTTGTCTCCTTCATCCTCTGCTTCTTCAGGACATCTGGACACTGAGACCATGGCTGGCCTGATGACTCTTGAGTTCAGGGCATATCCGGGTTTGTAAACATCCACTATAGTGTTGTCCGGAACTTCAGAGGTCTCGATATGCTGAACTGCTTCATGCCTGTGAGGGTCAAACTCAGTGGCTTTTTCGGATTCGATTTTTTCAATTCCATACTTTTGAAGGATTGAGAAAAACTGCCTTGAAAGCTGTTCTATTCCACTGATAATCGAGTTCATATCCTCTGCAGTTCTTGCAGATTTCAGGGCGCGATCGAAATTGTCTGTCACTTCAACAAAGTCAAGAAGCACCTGTTCAAGTACAGCCTTTCGATTTTCTTCCATCTGGCGGGCGGTCCGTTTTCTGAAATTGTCAAAATCTGCTGCAAGCCTGAGAAGCTGATCCTTAAGCATTTCATTTTCCTTCAGGCAGGCTGTTTCAGTGCTTATTTCAGCCCCTGAGTTTGCAGAAGTGTCCTGAGGGTATTCTGCTGCCTCAGTAGCCCTTTCTACCGAAGGACCTGAATTTTCGGATTCAGAACTTTCATTCTCAGTTTGGGCATCTTCTTTAGAATTTTTATTTTCTTTATTGAATATTCTCATTAAACGATCCCCATTAAGTTATTGTAACGGTTACGCTCGTCCTGATCTGTGATTGTTTGTAATTCTATAAATACTTTTCTGAAAATGGGAAGTAAGTATGTTTTAAGGAACGAAAAAAAGAAAAATCAGTAAGAGTGGTTTTGAAGTTTATGAGAGAGTGCTTTGAGCATTATAACGCTTGCAATCATAGAAGCCGCGACTGCAGAGATTACCTGATCCCAGCCAATGGCAGAAATTCCTCCTCCTAATGCAAACTGCACGCCCCCTACAAGACATACAAACACGAAGCAAAGCCCAAAACCTGCAAGAATCCCGCCTGCAAGGGAACTCAGGGTATTCAGTCCATGTCTTTCATAAAAAACCATGCCTGCAATAAATGTCACTGCAAAGATCAAAAGGATGAGTGCTGAAGGCAATGGGCTTGATCTGGTTAAAAAGATGTCAAAGAGCCCAAGCCCCATGTCAACAAGGAATATACCCATGAAAACGGCTATAGAGAGAGTTTTCACAAATGGGTTCTCAAATAACGACTGAGAATTTGGATTTCTGCTGTTAATAGTATCAGGCACCTTTATGTTTTGCAATTTATAACTTTCAAGTTATAAACTATATGAATTATATAAACTTTTACTTATACATTCAATTTATTTTTTCCTGAATCAATTTTTTACTTTCTGCTTATGGTTAGCTCCTGTTCTCTTTGCTTTTGCTTTTGTTCTGACATGACAAAAAGTAATATATAAATTCCCGGGTTTTTCCTTTCCAATGAAAATCCTGATTGCAGAATTCGCTGTTGGCACGGGCATTGAAAAGTCCCTTATTCCGGAAGGGGCAGCCATGTTAAAGACCCTTGCAGAAAGTTTTGTCAAGCTGGGACACGAAGTTTACTACCCCTCTGCAGGCGTGAAAATTTGTTCAGGCACAGCCCTCAGTTCCACTGCCGAAAAGTTCACTCAGATAATTGAAAAAAAAGCACAGGATTGTGGTGCTGGTCTGGTTATTGCTCCTGACTGGATGCTTCCTGAACTGAATAAGCTTCTTGAAGAAAACACCGTAAACCTTGGATGCTCTCCAGAATCTGCAGCTTGTTGTGCAGATAAACTCCTGTGCACGAAAATTCTGAAAAAAGCCGGGATTAAAACTCCTGATATTTCAGAAAAACCTGAAGCAGGAAAAGAATATGTCCGAAAACCCAGATTCGGCTGCGGAGCAGAAGAGACATACCTTGTCAAAAATTTCGACAACAATGAAGAGTTCATTGCAAGTGAATATATTGAAGGAAAGCATCTCAGTGTAAGCCTCATTGCAGGGAAAAATCCTCTTCCACTCACGGTTAATCGTCAGTTCATAGAGTTTGGCTTAAAAGAAGGAAGTAATGCAGATTGCGGTCAAAAAATAGCAGTTTCTGGCATAAAATATAACGGCAGCCTGACCCCTTACCAGACACCCAGGAAAGAAGAACTATACGAAACTGCAATTTCTACAGTAAAATACCTTAAATGCTTTGGATATGTTGGTGTGGATATTGTACTGGCTGACTCTCCATATGTAGTTGATGTAAATCCCAGACCTACAGCCTCACTTTTTGGGATAAGCCGGGTCATGCGGGAGGAAATAGGGGATCTCCTTTTGAGGAACAAGTTCGGAGAACTTCCTGACTCTGTATGTATCGAAGGCGAGTACCGCTTTTCAAAGGACTCCCTGGGAGAACTTTTCGGACACTTAACAGGCACGAATCAAGAAAAAACTGAGTAAGAACAGAAAACTGAGTAAAAGGGAGCAGAAACTAAGGGGTAATCAGGCAAGCTGGCAGTCAAGCTGGACAAAAACGCTGGAGAAAAGGATCATTATGAATTCAAAGGTTATAGGACTTGATATTGGAGGAGCGAATACTAAACTTGCCTCCTCAGAAGGAACACTTATTGAACTTCACTATCTGCCTCTCTGGAAAAACACACGGCTTCCGGAAGTTTTAAAGGAAATAGCACAGAGGTTGCAGCCTGAAAAAATTGCCGTTGTTATGACTGGAGAACTCGCAGACTGTTTTGAAAACAAAGAACAGGGCATTCTTTTTATAAAAGAAGCTGTTGATTCTGCCTTCGGCTCTTCAAAAGTCTCGTATATAAATAGTAAGGGAAGGTTCCAGAGCGGAATTGGCAATCTAAGAGAACTCGCAGCTGCTAACTGGGCGGCTTCAGCCAGGCTGATAGGAAACGAAATCGGAGATTGCATCTTCGTGGATGTGGGCAGTACCACAAGCGATATTATCCCTATCGTTTCCGGAGAGCATAATTCCGGGCTGACTGACTTTGAACGCCTGATCAGGAGTGAACTTGTATATGCAGGTACCCTGAGAACGAATCTAGCTGCCCTTCTTGAAAAAGTAAAGCTTGAAAAAGGCCTGTGCAGGACGTCTTCAGAGCTTTTTGCAACGACTGCAGACGCTTATCTTTTGCTTGGAGACATTAATGAAGATATTTATACCTGTGAAACTGCTGACGGGGCTGGCAGGAGCAAAATCGATGCAATGCGCAGAATTGCCAGGCTGGTTTGTGCAGATCTTTCCGAAATCAGAGAAGAAGAGATATATGATATAGCCATCCAGGTGAAGGAAAAACAGATTTTGACTTTAGTTGAGGCAATTTCTGAAGTTGCAAAAAGAAATGGGCTTGAAAGAATTGCAGCGGCAGGTCTTGGAGAATTCTTGATAAAGGAAGCTGCAGAAAGGCTCGGTTTTGAATTTATTTCGGTTTCCGGGCACTGGGGGAAGGAAATCTCAAAGGTTTTTCCGGCTTACGCTGCGGCCAGACTGCTGGATGCCTGAAAACTCAGGTGCTGAATGGTGAAAATTAGTCAAAATATTTATTTAGTAAAATATTCATTTATCAAAAAGCTCTAGTGGAAAATTATGAAAGTTGTAGTCAAGATCGGAGGAAGCCTTATCAAAGAAGCGCCTGAGCTTGTGGACAGGCTGGTAAGAGAGTTTGGCTCAGAAAATCCTGACTCTGTGAATGAAATGGAAAAATCCGGAAGACTACCATTTTCTATTCTTATTGTTCCCGGGGGAGGAATTTTTGCCGATACCGTAAGAACAGCTGACGAGCATTTTTCCCTCAGTGCCGATGCAGCTCACTGGATGGCTATCCTTGGTATGGAACAGTATGCATGCTACCTTCAGGATAAAAGCGGTGCTCCGGTTACAGACTCAATAACAGACCTGCCTACTGGCGTTTCTATCCTCTTTCCTTACAGGCTCCTTAAAGACGAAGATCCCCTTCCTCATACATGGGATGTAACTTCGGATACTATTGCTGCCTGGGTTGCAGTGCAGATCGGAGCAGTGTTTTTTAAAGTCACGGATGTGGATGGAATTTTTAAAGAAGGGAAGCTGGTCAGAGAAATTTCGGCTTCCGATTTCAAAGGAAATTTTTCAAGCTGCATTGATCATGCCCTGCCTCAGTTTCTTATAATAAACAGAATTAACTGTTTAATTCTTAATGGAAAAGTCCCCGAAAGAGTTATTCAGGCAGTGTACGGAAAGCCTGTGCCTGGTACGGCGGTAAAGGGGAATATTTAAATTGTATATCGTATATGACTAGGGGAGAAGCAAAGCGTATCCAAAAAGCCCTATTTAAATTCAGCTTATTAAATTCGCTAATTTCAACAATGGTGCCAGGAAAGGAGAAGACTTATGCTCAAGAAAGGCACCTGGCTCCCTGATAACCCATTACAATTGCTATATCAAAGAAATTTAAGGAGAAAAAGAATGTCATCACAGAAAGTTGAATACTGTACTTCATGTGGAATTCGCCTGGTGGAAAAAGGCTATGTAAAGTTTCCCTGTCCTCAGTGCGGATCAGAGATCGGAAGATGTTCAAGTTGCAGGCAGCAGGGTAACGTATATACCTGCCCCAAATGCGGATACAAAGCTCCCTGATTTCAGGCAAAGTCTCGACTTATATAAACGCAGAATTAGAAACTACGAATAATTTCACGAAAAATCAGATAAAAGACAAGAGGAATCCGTATGGGAGATGTTGCAACAAAAATTAAAATTATGCCAGAAAGCGTTGATACCGACCTTACTGAGCTGAAAGAGAAGCTCAAGGGAGTAATTCCGGAAGGAGCCGATCTCCACGGGGACATTGTGGAAGAACCTATCGCTTTTGGGCTGAAGGCTCTTATTGTGACCCTTATCGTAAATGATGAAGAAGGCGGAAGTGAGGTTGTAGAAGAAGCCTTCGCAAAAGTTTCCGGCGTCGAGAACGTCCAGGTTCTGGAAGCCTACCGTATTTAAGAAGGAGAAGAGCCGGACAATATGTCCGTAAAAGCCTCTTTTCAAATTCTTCTTTCTTTATAGGGCTCGTAGATCAGGGGAAGATCGTTACGTTCGCAACGTAAAGGCCGCGGGTTCAAATCCCGCCGAGTCCATCAAGCTATTTTATAAATTTCGATACTAATTTAAGGAATCTCTGTACTAATATAAGGAATCTCGAAACCCATTTAGTAACTTCAATAGTAAACTCCTATGTATTATTTATGTCTTTATTCCAAGAACAATTTCGTCTTTTCAAGGAATTACTTTGGGCCTTTCGTTCAAGAATTAACTTGAATATTTCGTTTAAAATTAATTTGTCTTTTTTATTTAACAGTTTTTGGACAAATTTTCAATTTATTCTACCATGTTCAATGCTTATGGTATCTTTTCTGTATTGAGTGATAATTTATAACTGTATAAAAATAGCAAAACAATTTATAGAATTAACTCTTTTAAGAAAATAGTGTGGTTGTCCCACGCTAGAGTAACCCCCTCAGACGGCTGGAGGAAAGTAAACAACCTCTGGCCGTAGTAAACCCCCCTCTTATTAATGATTGTGTAAGATATTTTTTGTTTTTAAAATATCGCTTATTATTCTCTTTCAATATGATGGGCTATTTTATGTAATCCTTTTTTTCCTTTCCAGACACAAATTTCTACGGAATATCAAAAATAATTAACTAACTAATGAACTCAATAAATATCAGCAAAGTATACTTTTTATAACTTTCATCTTCAAAGGAATCTATTTTAATCTATGTCTTTATTTAACTTCATAAAACCACACACAACATCATATGCTTTTTAAATATTAAATGCATAACGAATCCATGTATATATTTTTACTTTATAAAATCAGAAAGCATCGGACTGAAGGAATAAATAGCGGAAAAATGGAAAAATCCGCAAAAAGCTATTTTTAACCTGAGTTTTGAGCAAAATACCCACTACCATTCTTGTAAAAGTGGTAAATATGTAAATCGAGAAGAATGGGGGATTGAAAACTATTAAAAGCGATGGTTTGCTCGACAGAGGCAAAGATATAGGGAAAGTTGATGAAGAAAAGCTCTTAGAGGAGTTTGTTTCAAGAAATCCCAATCCTCTTCTGAAAGTAGGAAAAGATGGGACAGTTCTCTATGCTAACAGGGCAGCTGATGCTCTTCTTCAATTTTGGGGTACAGAAGAAGGGAAAAAAGTCCCTCAATTATTAAGGAATACTATAGAAATAATCTTTTCACAGAAGGGTCCTCGATATTTTGAAACGCAGACGGGGGAAATAACATACTCCATGGTGCTTAATCCCTTGCCGGAAGGAGACTGTGTAACTCTTCAGGGGTTTGACATAAGTCGACGAATCAAGGACGAAGAAAAGCTTTGTAGAAGGGAAAAACAATACCTTTCCCTGAGCAATCTTGGCAGAATATCTATTACATGCAAAGATTTTCAGTCAATACTGCAAGAAAGTTCCCGGCTTATTGGTCAGGGGCTTGGAACAGAGTTTTCCACGATTGCAGAACTCATGCCTGATGGGAATTTTATTTTAAAGGCCGGATATGGTTGGGAAGATGGGCTGGCAGGCAATACTCTCTTAAGAGGAAAAGAAGAGTCCCAGGCAGGATACACTCTCCTTTCTAGAAAACCCGTTATCTTGAAAGATATTGAAACTGAAACCCGGTTTAAATGTACTGAACTTCTCAGGGTTCACGGAGTAGTTAGTGGAGTAACGGTTCTTATAGGTAATAAGAATAAACCTTTTGGAGTAATGGGAGTTTACAGTACAGAAAAGAGAGAATTTACTGTGGATGATATCTACTTCCTGGATTCTGCCGCTTTTTTGCTGTCGGAGATTATAGAACGCTTGCAGGCAGAGGAAAAACTCAGGGTTCATCAGCAGGAACTTGAAAAACTCATAGAATTAAGAACTCTGGAATATACCGAAGCGAATGAGAAATTAGCACAGGAGGTAACTGAAAGAAGAAAAATTGAAAAAACCCTTCTAAATAACCTGCAGTTTCTTGAAACTCTCCTTAATACAATAGCGCCTGTTCTTTATAAAGACGAGGAAGGCAGGTTCCTGGGCTGTAATGACCTTTTAGCCGGGCAAGTTCTCGGTCTGGAAAAAGAAGAGATTATAGGAAAAACATTTCCTGAAGTTTACAGAAATTCAGCCGAATTTTCCCTCGGAATTCATAGAGACGATCTGGAATTGTTGCAAAAAGGGGGAAGTGATAGTTATGAAAGAGAAATAATGTGTGCCGATGGAATAAAAAGAGCTTTTCTTACAAACAGGGCAATTTTTTCTGATGAGGAAGGAAAAACAAGAAATATGGTTGCCGTTCTGCTGGATGTAACTGAATTAAGAAAGGTTGAAAATAAGCTTCAGAATAATATACAGTTTTTGGAAACCCTACTTGATAATATTCCAAGCCCTGTGTTTCAGAGAGATCTCAATGGGAAATATGTTAACTGTAATGAAAGTTTTGCCAGACAAATTATGGGTCTTCCTAAAAATATGGTCATAGGTGGTTCTTTTAAGGAATTTCAAAAGAGAGTCCCAAAAGAGCTTGCGGAAATATACCGGAAGAATGATCGCAAGCTTATTGAAAAGGGGGGAAGTCAATATTATGAAACTAAGGTTGTCTGTGCAGATAGTGTGCGAAGAGACTTTCTCTTTCACAAAGCCACTTATGAAAGCGGTTCAGGAGAAGTGGCTGGAGTTATTGGTGTGATGCTGGATATCACTCAACGTAAAGCTGCAGAAAAAACTTTTAGAAAAAGTGAGGAAAGGTACAGGATTGCTGCCGAACAGACAGGGCAGCTTGTGTATGACTATGATATCGAATCCGGAAGAATTGACTGGGCAGGAGCTATTTTGCAGATTACGGGTTACAGCCCTGAGGAATTTAAAAATGCAGACCTGGAGTACTGGATAGCACATGTCCATGAAGAAGATAGAAAAAAAGCATGGGAGACTCATGAGAATTGCATGGCAACCGGAGGGAAATACTTTGAGGAATACAGATTCAGGAAAAATGATGGGGCTTATTTCCATGCTGAAGACAGTGGCGTCTATCTTTTAGATGAAAATGGTAGAGTCCACCGAATTGTCGGAGTAATAAAAGACATTACTGAAAGAAAAATCACAAGTGAAATTCTTGAACGAAGTGAAGAGAGGTACAGGGCAGTTGCAGTACAGACTGGACAATTGATTTACGATTATGATGTGAAAAGTAACTGCAGTTTCTGGGAAGGAGCAATTGAGAAGCTAACAGGATATAGTTTTGAAGAATTCCAGGGGTTTACTCCCGATATCTGGGCTGACCATGTTCACCCTGAAGACCGACAAAAAGCCATAAGAGCCCATGAAAGCTGCATGATAAACGGAGAGAAATATTTTGAAGAATACAGATTGAGGAGAAAGGATGGAAGCTATTTTTATGTGGAAGATAGCGGTGTTTACCTGAAGAAAGAAAAAAAGGGCATATGTAGGGTCCTTGGAGTAATGAAAGATATAACTGAAAGGAAACTTTCCCAGGAAAAGCTTGAGAAAAGTGAACAGCGTTACAGGTCATTTATGAAAAATTTTAGGGGCATTGCTTTCCAGATTGGAATGAATTTTACTCCTATTCTTGTAGACGGCAATGTAGAGGACATAACAGGTTACAAAGGAGAAGATTTTATCTCAGGGAAAGTTGACTGGTCTCAGATTGTTCTGCCCGATGACCGCCAACGGTTTTTTGAAAATAGAGAGAAATTGATGAACAATCTATTGTTTTTCATAGAACATGAATACCGTATAAAGCACAGGCATGGAAAAGTGGAGTGGGTTCGTGAGATTATCCAGAGCGTTTCCGATATTACAGGTAAGCAGAGAGTCCTGCAGGGTGCTATCTATGATATAACCCGGCAAAAAGAAGCTGAAGAATCTCTGAAAAAAGTAGAAGAAATTCGCAAAAAAGAAATTCATCACCGTATTAAGAATAATCTTCAGGTTATTTCCAGCCTGCTGGAGCTTCAGGCAGAAAAGTTCGATGAAAAGGACGTTCTTGAAGCTTTCCGTGAAAGCCAGAATCGGGTGGCTACGATGGCTATAATTCACGAGGAGCTGTATAGGTCAAAAAATAATGAGACTCTCGATTTTTCAGCATATCTTCAAAAACTGACAGCAGATCTTTTTAGCTCATACGCTGTCAGAAAAGATGATGTCAGGATGCAGCTGGATCTCGAGGAAGCTTTTTTAGGAATGGATACAGCAGTACCTCTCGGGATAATTATCAATGAGCTTGTGTCCAACTCTCTGAAGCATGCATTTCCC
This sequence comes from uncultured Methanosarcinales archaeon, assembly GCA_964560735.1. Lineage (GTDB taxonomy): Archaea > Halobacteriota > Methanosarcinia > Methanosarcinales > Methanosarcinaceae > Methanosarcina. Next base: position 24,337 of record CAZLNG010000008.1, read on the forward strand.
TCAGGTAGAAAGGGGGAAATCCGGATAGAGCTGTGCAGGATTGAAGAGATTGAGACGAATAAAAGTATAAGTAATATCACCAATAATATTGGTTCTAGGAGCTCAGTTGATAAAAGTATTCAATATAGATTGATAGTTTCGGACAATGGTTTTGGTTTTCCGGAAAATATTAATTTCAGGAATACAGGTTCTCTTGGTCTACAACTCGTAAATATTCTTGTTGAGCAGTTAGACGGTACAATCGAACTTGAAGAAAGTGGAGGGACCGCTTTCAAAATATTATTTAAGGAAGAAAGCTAATTATCCGGAAGCTTATATCCAACATTGAGGGGAGATACAATGAAAAAGGCAAAAATTCTGGTTGTGGAAGACCAGAATATCGTGGCTCTTAACATCAGGAATAAGTTAATTAATCTTGGTTATACTGTGCCGGGGACTGCGTCTACTGGTGAGGAAGCCATAAGAAAAGCAGAGCTTACTAATGCAGACCTTGTTTTGATGGACATCATGTTGAAAGGGGATATGGATGGAATTGAAGCAGCCCGGGAGATTAAAAACAAACTCCGAATTCCTGTACTTTATCTAACCGCTTATACTGATGATGAAACCCTTGAGAGGGCAAAAACAACAGAACCTGCAGGGTATATTTCAAAGCCTTTCAAGGAAGAAGACCTGCACAGCAATATAGAAATGGCTCTCCACAAACACAGAGCTGAAAAAAAAGAAAATGAGGGTACTGATAATTGATTTAGGAAAATTAAATTAAAAGAGAATTAGAGAAGGGAGTAATTCTGAGAAAGGAATGAGGTCTTTCTCAGAGTTTAAGCACCTTTGCAGATTTTAACGCATTTGAAACCATTGTTTCAATATCTATCTTCTTTTCTTCAAGCACGACAAGGTCATAATTTGCCCCGATTTCTGGCTTTTCCGGGACTGCGGCACAAATACCTGCCGGCTGACTGGAAATCTCGTAAGTTCCTATTTTTCGGGCAATATCCATTATTTCAGTTTTATCAAAGGCGATCAGAGGATGGTAGATGGGAATTGCAAGCTGATATATTTCTGCATGCATATTCGCAGCAGTCTGGGAAGCCACCTGTCCAAGGGAAGAGCCTGTAATAATTCCACTCGCCTTTTCCTTTTTCATGACCTCATAGGCCTCTCTGTACATCATGCGTTTGCAGAGAAGACATGTATTTTTTCGGTTGCATGAAGCGATAAAAGACTGGAGGTTAGACCCGTGAGGGATCTCATAAGTCGTAAACTGATACCCTGGAGCCCATTTCTGGAGCTGTCGAATACAGTCAAAGGCACGATCTCTTGCTGCGCTCTCAGAATAAGGAGAAGTGTTACAATAGACCGGAATTATCATGACCCCACGCTTCATCATAAGCCACGCTGCAACAGGAGAATCCAGCCCTCCTGACATTAGCACTACCATACTGCCCTGTGTGCCGAGGGGGAGCCCTCCCACTCCTTTGAACGTTTCCAGATAAATGTATGCCAGTTTTTGCCGCATCTCTACAAAGATTTCTTTATCAGGAATACTCAGATTAACTCTCGGATGTTTTCCTCCATCTTCGAGAGTGGTCCAGACAGCATCTCCACAGGTTTTACCTATTTCAGCTGAAGAAAAGGAATGATTTCCGCTTCTTTTAGCCCTGATCGCAAAAGAGTCACCCTCCATAATCAGGTCTTTAGCGAGGGCAGCACATACACTGGCAGCATTCTCAAGTGTTGGCTCTGTCATCAAGGCAGGAGAAGCCGAAACGACTCCAAAGACGTCAGATGCTGCGGCAGCAGCACTGGAATCGCTGGTCTCAATGAATATTCTGCCCCATTCGCGCCGTATCTGTGAATATTGAATACCTCTCAAATCCAGCATTTCGGCAATATTTTTCACAAGGATTTTTTCGTACCAGTTCCGAACTCCTGTACTCTTTAAGGCAAGTTCTCCATAGCGGATTATAATTACATCTGTGTTAACTTTTACTTTACTATCATTCGATTTAGCTGTCATGGATACTTAATTGTAAGGGCGGCATGAGGTTTAAAGCTTTCAGGAAAAGGAATTTTGTCCACTACATCCTTTAGTCACAATAATCATCACGATACAGAAACTCGTAGAGAAACAAATGGAGAAATTTTGTAAAAATAACCTCCTATTATTGGAAAACCAAAATTTGTTTGTAAACTATTTTTGTAACTATAACGTATCTGGTAGGGCTTTTGTCATAATTGTTCATTATAAAAAATATACAGACAGTAATAATATTTTTGGGAAATCTATATAAATCAGTAAATATATTCTAATTATGATGTTGTGCACTTAGCGCAATGTCAGGACATTGGGTAAGACTGGGTAATGTGCCCACATCGAACGACGCAAGCAAACTAAGCCAACCACGCCAGGGGTGGAGTCCAATGGATACTCTGAAAAAGCTTGCAGGAATGTCTATAGTAAAACTGGTTACCACTTACAGTTTGCTACTGGTACTGTTTCCTGTGGGCTGGATAGTTTTGCTCGGGCTCGTAATTGCAGAGCCTAGAGAGAAAAAATCCGTAGATGATAGAATCTTTGGAGCAGACGTCGAAGTCTAAAATCCCGAGAGAGAAGGCAAGGTGTCGGAAACCAACAAGGAGGCCCGCCGCCAGGGGCTTCTGGTTAACATTCTCGTCGCTCAGCACCGGTGTCGAAACCAACAAGGAAGTCTTCATGGCTTCTGGCCAACATTCGCACTACCCTCTAGTAATCTGAAAACTTGTTTCAAGCGGATGTCGGAAATAAACAAGGAAGCAGCTTTCCAATGGAAATCCGGTTACCTCTCATATCATGAGGCAGATCTGAAAGGAAGCGGGACAATAGAGGAAAATCCGTTTCTGGTAACATTCGGGCAACCCACTTCTTTTTTTGAAGTATTATTTTGTTATTTTCAGGGGTTTTAGCTTTGCTCTTATGCTACTTTTGTTTGGACTCTTCTTTTTTGCAGTCTTGAGAGACAAGTCCGGCAAATTAAGGATATTCAGTTTACATAAAATATTAAATCAGGCGAGGAGCAGGACTCCGAGTCTAAAAACCTGTACAAGAGATAATGTGAAAATAGTTTGTCTGAACTTTCCTGAAAAAAAGAAATCAGTATGCATATCTGGATGCATACTTGATGAAGCTTTTAACTTTCAGTTCTCCCAAAATCTCAGGTCTCATAGGACTCAGGAATGTGTCAGTTTTCATAACTCCCGTTTTGACTCTCATTTAATCCGGGAGTATACTCCTTAATTCCACTTTGATTTTCATTAAGCTCGCCAGTATATTCCTCTAGTTCTCTTTGATCTGCATCAAATTCATCAGTATATCCCTCGCTTTCGTTTTGATCCTTCTCGGGGTTGGGGATATCCGAATAGCCGGTATCTGTATTTGTTCCACCTTCGTAGAAGTCTGAATTATACAGGGAACTATTGTTCCCCTGATTCTCATAGGACTCTCCATAGGTTCCTAATTGCTGGGAGACGTTTGTTGTGTTTAAACTGTAGTTTTCCACAATATTCTCCTCTCCCCCATACCACCTTGTGGGCAGAGAATAATCCAGTGTTCCATTGTATGTATCAGGAATGAAGAATTTAGTTCCTCTCTTATCAAGGGAGTCTACAAAGCCAGGATCAATTGCATAAAGCTGATCCTTACAAATATTCCCTCCATCGAAATCCTTTATAAGGTATAGCGCAAAGCGCTTGTTATACAGGACAGACGGTGAATTCGGGTTTATTGCAAGGGCATGGTCGTAACATGCTATTGACTCGTTCGTGTTTCCTATGACGTTATTAATGTATCCTTTGTTATACCAGGCTGTGATGCAGTCAGGCTTAAGCTGTACTACTTTGTCGAAGCAGTCCAGAGCAGCTTGTTTATTACTATTTGTTGTGAAATATGCACATCCCTTAAAGTACCAGGCTGCAGCATTGCTGGGGTCATATTCGAGGGCTTTATCATAGCAGGCAATAGCTTCCTGATACCTTTCCATTTTGGATAAAACAAATCCTTTGTTATTCTGAGCGTCAACGTTCGCAGGATCGAGCTCAAGAATCCTGTCATAGCATTTTATTGCAGCCTCTAAATCTCTCATGTGTTCCAGGGCCTTTCCCTGCCTGTAAAGTATTTCTCTGTTATCCGGAGAAATTTCAAGCATCTTTTCATAACTTGCTGTTGCTTCTTCATACCTGCCAAGGACTTCCAGCAAAGAGGCTTTCTCAGCCAGGGCCTGGGAATCATCGGGCTGGAGTTCAAGGAGTTTATCGTAGTCTGCAAGCGCTTCCTCTGATTTTCCGGAGTTCGTTAGAGCAAATGCTCGGCCTTTCAAGGCTTCAATATTTTCAGGTTCGGAATTGAGGAGAGTATTGTAGCAGGAGACAGCCTCCTCGTGCCTTCCGAGGTTTACAAGAGCCAGACCTTTTCCATACAGGGCTTCAGAATTACTGGCGTTAATAGCAAGAATCTGGTCATAGTAACTTATGGCTTCTTCCGATCTTCCGAGATTGCTTACAGTTGAGGCTATCCCGTAGAGTACATTACTTGAGTGAGGGTCCAGATCGACTGCTTTCTTATAGCATTCCAGAGCTTCCTCGCTTCTCCCCAGTTTGTCAAGTATTGAGCCCTTTTCATACCAGGCCTCACTACGTGCAGGATTGATCATCAGAACCATATCATAAGATGCAAGGGCATCCTCATACATTCCAAGTTTACTGCATATTGAGGCTTTCCCATACCATGCTGCGTCGTAACCAAATACCGAAGCAAGTGAGTTAAAATTTTTAGAAAAATTCGAATTTTCCTCTGAATTCTTATTCTTATAGTTCAGAAAATCAGGCCACAAAACTCCTGAAAACGCCTGAACTGGATTGCCGCTGTCGTTTGTAACTGACCCGGTAGCTGAAGGCTCTGTTGACATAAGTTCCATGTCTTTGTTTAACTTGAAACGAGCAGCTGAATATTCAGGGTTGTTTTGAAGAGCCTGGGAATAACATCCTGAAGCCTCCTCGTGCCTTCCGAGTTGATCAAGAATAAGACCCTTATCATACCAGATTTCAGAACTTTCGGGGTGAGAGATAAGAACCCTGTCAAAACTCTCAAGGGAGTCTTCGTATTCTCCAAGTTTTGCGAGAGCAAAGGCTTTTCCATACCAGGCAAGTGTATAATTTTCGTCGAGGTCTAGCGCTTTATCATAGCTTTTTACTGCACTTTTGAAATCGTTATCTTTTGAAAAGTCGTAGCCTTTTTTGTACCAGCAGACCTTAGCATACCTTGAATCCAGTTTTAGAGCTTTATCGTAACACTCAGCAGCCTCTGCATATCTGCCAAGTTTGTCAAGATTCAGACCCTTGACATACCATATCCCTGCATGCTCCGACTCATTTTCAAGAACCTGGTCATAACACTCAAGTGCAGATTCATATTTTTCAAGCTTCTCAGAAGCCAGTCCTTTCTCATACCTGATCTTGACTTCAGGAGACTTAAACTCAGGGGTTTCAGAGTAAAAGGGGAGTGTGTATTCATAAGAATTCATTTTTTCAAGCTGTTCATTTTCCATCTCTTCGAGTACGATTCCTGAGTCCGGGTTAAGTGCCTTGTCGTAACAAACGATTGCAGCATCGTAATTTCCGGTTTTATTAAGTAAGCAGCCTTTACTATACCAGGCCTGAGAATTATCAGGGCTGTAATTCAGGATCTGATCGTAGCACTGGAGAGCTTCTTCGTCTCTTCCAAGCTTTTCAAGACATGAGCCTTTTCTCTGCAGGATACTGAGACTTTCAGGCTTTGAGGAAAGAACAAATTCGTAGCACGTCAGAGCTTCCTGATACATCCCGATTTTTTCGAGGTCTACTCCTTTCTTATACCAGGCATCTGTCATACTTGAGTTAAAGGATATTGCATTATCATAACACTCTATTGCAGCTTCAGGCTCCGAAGCCTTATCATGAACAACTCCTTTCCAGTACCACACATCAGCATTGTCAGGAGTCATGTTAAGGGCTGTATCAAAGCATTTCATCGCGCTTTCATGCCTTTGAAGTCCGATATAAGCCAATCCTTTCATATACAGGGCGTTGGAAGCATTGGAGTTCAGTTCTATAGACTTCTCAAAAGAAGTCAGAGCTTCCTGGTCAAGATTGAGCTGCTCAGAAGAAAGAGCTTTTCGGAACCATACTGCGGAAAGATAGCTGTCTGCATCAAGGCTTTCATCGTAATATTTTATAGCTTCACTATATTTCTTTAAACCATAAAGGTCATTGCCCTTATCGTATGAGTTCTGAGATTGGACTGGCAAGGCCTCAAGGGCTTTATCGAAGCATTTAATTGCCTCTTCATCTTTTCCTAATTCTGCCAGAGAACATCCTTTCCCATACCAGGCTTTTGATGAATTGCTGTCAAGCTTAATTGCGTCGTCATAGCAGTCTATGGAAAGCTCGTATTCCTGGAGGGTATACAGGGAATCGCCTTTATTTATCAGGCCTTCTACAGAAACGGGATCCTGTGCCAGTACTTTTTCAAGAGCAGGTATTGAGGCAGATCCTTTGTCTTTGTCTATGACGGTTCCGTTATACCCTATAGATTCCTGATCTTCAATAGCTCCTGCTACAGGCAAAAAACCTGGGAAGAAAATTAAAATAAAAGCAAGGAGCACGAATAAATTAGCAATCAAATCAGTTTTTTTAGTTGAGCTCATTAAATACCCCGATTTATTCTAATGAGTTCATAAGAAATTTTCTTATAAAGTTTTTCTATTATTGGTATTCTTTTTTTGAACTTCCTGATTGAAGGAAGCAAGATAACTCAGAGGATAAAAGGCACAATATAAATTGTTTTTCCTTTCCCCGCAAATAATTTACTCAGTTTAGAGTGAGTTTTCCCATTTTTCCCATTTATTCTATTTTTATTTAAGGGAATATCCTCCATATATAATTTCTGCAGTTTATTAATGATAATCGAGTTTTTTACTATAATATCGTCATAGTATATTATTGTTTATAAATATCAATTTATAGTAGGAAAAAAATTATTAATGCAAAATATAATATTGTAAGCTCCACTGATTTTACAGCCCATTTCTTCCTTAAATCACAGCCAATACCCTCAAATTCCCAAATAACACAAAGTATTATACATCATAATTCCTATTGCAAAAACATGCAGAAAGAAGATCTGGTTTTTTTCAGAAAATGGTTTCTGGATTATGTAGCTCAATTCTCTTCTCTGGACTCTTTTATCCAGGACAACATTAAGTTGAAAATTGAACATACTGAAAGAGTCTGTGAAAACATCCTTTTGCTTGCAAAAGCTGAAAAAATGGCAGAAGAAGGGTATAAACTCGCAGAAACAATAGCCCTATTCCATGATCTGGGCCGCTTTGAACAGTTCACGAAATATAAAACTTTCAAAGATTCAGAATCCGAAAACCATGCTCTTCTCAGTGTAAAAATCTTAAAAGAAACAGGGATACTCTCCCGCCTTCCTGTTAAAGAGAGTAATCTCATCTTAAAAGCCGTGGAATATCACAACCTTATAGAAATCCCCGAATGTGCCAACAGTTCTAAAAATTTACTCTTTTATTCAAAATTAATCAGGGACGCAGATAAACTGGATATTCTTAAACTTATATGTGATGATTATGTGGAAAAAAGCAAGAATCCGGCTCTGGACTTTGGTCTGCCTGATACTCCTGAGTGTTCGGAATCCATAGTCACGGATATCCTGAATAACAGAATGGCAAAAATAGGGGACGTTAGAAACCAGAACGACATTAAGCTCCTCCGTCTTAGCTGGATTTTTGATATCAACTTTCCAGCAACCTTTGCTATTCTAAAAAAGCAGCAGTACATGAATACGATTCTTTCATCAATGCCAGATACAGAAGAAATAAATCTCATAGAAGAATACATTGGAAAATTTTTGGATAAAGCTGAAATAAATGACTGAACTACACTCGATAAACCTTAAAGGGCTATTAATGGATTAACTTTGTCCTTATGAATAAAATGTTAGCAATGAAGAAGATAAATTAGCAAGAAATAAGGTAAATTAGCAAAGAAGAAGATAAAGCATCAGGAGTTTGAAAAGGAATAACTCTGAATGAATAGCGTTCAGTCTGGAGAAAAAAAAGCTTCAATCCACATGAAGCTAGTCCATGTGAGATACAGCAAAGCTTTACCTTTTACGAAAGTTAGTCCACTGGAAGAGAAACGGGCTTTAATCCCTGTACAGGTATTTATTCCATATATCTCCTGCGCGATTCACTTCCCAGACTTCGCCGATAATCCGAACGAATCTGATTTCTTGACTGTTTTTCAAGCATTGATTCCAGAGAGTCTTTTTTTACTATTTCCTGCTCAAAGGGTGTTTTTTCCTCTGTTTCATCCAGATTATTCTTTATTTTCGCGTTTGAGGTTCTATCTATCGTCCTGATCCCGGTAGGCTGTTCAATGAATTCTACCGTTATCCCTGAAAGCTTTCTCAGCCTGGAACAGAGGGCTTCCATGCCTGGGTTTTCCGTGGCGTAATGAGTAGCATCAATCAAACAGAGATCTTCATAACTCCGGAGAATATCATGTTTCAGTTCCGAAGATACAAAAGCGTCAGCATTATTTGTCCTTGCAATTTCAAGGAATTCCTCTCTAAACCCACTGCCTCCGATGACCATTACCCTTCGGATACCTTCCTTTTCTCCCGCATACATTACAGGAGTCTGCAAACACTCTGAAACATGAGCTGCCAGTTCAGCTGAAGAACATGGCTCTATTTCTCCTATCCTGCCTATTTCCAGAATCTCGATATTCTTGAGCCCTATCCTTGCCGCAAGCGTATCATTTATACCGCTTTGAGCCCTGTCATAATTTGTGTGCATGCTGTAAAGGGATATTCTGTTTTCAAGGGCAGTCGTGAGGGAATCTGCCAGAGATTTTGAAATTTTATTAACAGGATGGAAAATGAGGGTATGATGAGTAATTAGAAGGTCTGCTTTCATCTCTGCGGCTTTCTTAAGGACATAAGAATTTGCGTCAAGGGCAACTGCGATTTTTTCTATATCTTTCTCCAGACCTAGAATCAGCCCGATCCTGCCTTCATCAAAGTTATCAGCAAGTTCAGGTGGCGCTATTTCTTCTAGAAGTTCTACTATTCTTTTAAGTTCCATGAAAATACCTCCGGCATCCGGAAGAAACTATTTTTTCTAAATTAAAGCTCTGATTAAGATTTTATGACATTTAATTGCAACCCTGGGCCAGTTGCAGTCCTGAATGGAGATCCAACCTGTATCTGCAAGACTTCCTCATCAATACATTGCAAAAAATTAAAATATATTCATATGAAATAGTTTATAGATTATTGAAAAAATATTCTGAAGGTGCCTGTTTGTACAACCAAAAATTCACACATTTCAGATCAATGAGTTAACATTAAAATTTCGTATGAAGTCATTTATTTTTGCACATGTAAAGGCGATATCCGATCAAAAATGTCTCTTATGTTCTGATTAGATCAAATTTGAACATTGTTTGAAATAATACCAGGCGACTCAACTACTCAAATGAGTAAACTATGCCCGTACTAACTAATTATTTTGTTTCAATACTTCTACTGAAATAAAAAATAAAGGATGATTATATACAATAATTAAAAAAGTATTAAATTCACAGAAGCGCAGAATGCATGCTTCCAGTGCTGAGATCGATATAAAATTGTCAAATTTAAGGAAGGGAACTATGGCTAAAAAGACTGCACTGATTGCATTACTTGCTGTTTTCATCTTCTCGAGCCTTTCAATAACTTCTCTTGCGGCAGATGATGTGGAGTGGGTAGAGAAACAGAGTGGAGTAAAACTTTACTGGGGAGACTCCGTAACAGAGGGGGACTATGCAATAAAAGCAGAAGATTTCAGTGACGACATGGTGTTTGTCTCTATTTCAATGAACGGGCAAGCACTCAAGACTTCTCCTCTTTCAGCAGGAATGGAACTCGTATGTGATGACAGAATAAAGGTTTGTGCAAAGAATGTGGATCCTAATTACGAAACTATCACCAAGGGCGAAAAGGAATTCAAGACCGAAAATAAGAACCCTTTTGCAGAATTGAATATTTCCGTGAGAGGAGAACCCGGTTTTGACATACAGGTCGAAACTGATGAAGATACATACGATCCCGGTGACAGAATTGATTTATCGTTAAGTGCTACAAATAATGGAGATGCCGAGGCCAGAGATGTGGTACTGACAGTCGACACAGTTGGGATGGAATTAATCAACGGAGAAGCTGAGTACACTGATACACGAGTCCCTAAAGATGCGACACTTGATCGTGTAAACATTACACTTGAGGCTCCTGCTCCATGGGAAGAAACAGAATATAATATCACTGCAAAAATCACGTGCGTAGATACAAAGGACAAGGAGTATGAATATGTTGGTTCCAAAACCATAAAAGTCGGGAAAAAATGGAACCTTATTATTTCAAAAACTTTTCCTAATGATTGCCACATGGGGGAGAATGCACATGTTTCAGTTACTATCAGGAACAGAGGACTCTGCGATATAGACGATATCGAACTCAAAGACTCTGTTGTTTCCGGAATGCACCTCAAGGAAAACACGGAACTCAATAAGAAACTTTCTTTAAAATCTGGGGAAATTGCAGAAGAGGTTTTTGACTACACCCTAGTTCCTGAAATGCCTGGAGAATTTACTTTTCCACAATCTGTAGCTGTCTTCACTTTGCCCAATGGAGAGAGTAAAGAAGTGAGTTCCAATATTTCGGGCACATTTAAAGTTTACGGGCCCAATATAATTGTTACGAAAACTGTTGATAAACAGCAGCTAAATCCCGGAGATGAGCTGAATGTTACCCTTACTGCACAGAATACTGGAAACGTTAATGCAAATGTGACAGTAACCGACACTTTACCTTCAGATTCTAATTTTGTAAGCGGAGAAACCAGTTTCGGGCAGATTCTTACCGGAGGGGGGGGTTCAAAGACCATCACTTATACAATGCGGATGGAAAAAGAAGGAGAAATCAAGCTTCCTGCCTGCAAAGCACGTTTCACTGACCTGGATAAGTATTCCGGAGAGGTCAGGTCTGAGGCTCCTGTTGTTTATGTAGGATCAATTTCTCTGGAAGGAAACAATACGCAGTCAGAAGGGACAACTGCATCTTCTCAGGATAAAAACGAATCACCAGATGCAAATGGACTTGGTGTTATGGGTCAGGGTGGCGACGAAGGAGAGTCTGGAAATGTCCCTGGATTTGGCTTGATTTCTTCACTTGCAGGGCTTCTGACAGTTACATGCCTGCTTCGAAGTAGAAGGTTCAGGCTCTGAAATTATCCATTTAATAATTTCGGTGTTTTCCGCATGTGGAACACCGGTTTTTTTCATTTATTTCTTTAAACAGTTTAATTACTTCTTTCTCACCATTTTTGCCGCTCTTTACTTTTACTGCTCTTTACTTTTACTGCTCCCTTGCTTTTCATAACTCTTCTGTTATTCCTTTTTCTCTTTCCTGCTGCACCTCAAAAACAAAAGAAATAATACCAGCTTCTTTAGTTTTAATCCTCATTACAACATACATGATGGAAGCAGAAGTTCTCAACAAAAAGGAAGTAAAGCATGAAAGAAATCCCGACTCGGCTCAACGAGAAAACCCTGATCCTCACCCATGGAGATTCTGACGGGATCTGCTCTGGCGCAATTGCAAAGACAGCTTACCCGGACGCTTATGTCTATTTTACCAGCCCTGTCAGCCTTCTTGACAAGTTAAACCTTATAGAGAATGTGAAGACCCTTATTATCTGCGATATTGCAATTGATGAAAGGCGCTGTTCCGAACTCTACTCCATACTCAATAAATTTGCGAGAAAGTGCAACCTGTATTACATTGACCACCATCCGCTTCCGGAGAAATGCAAGAAAGAAGACTGGTTTTATCACGATGTTGAAGCCTGTTCTTCCGAGCTGACTTACAGAGTCTTCGAAGATCTTCTGAGCCGGGACATGAGAAGGGTTGCAATCTACGGAGCTATCGGGGATTTTTACGACAATACGCCCCATGTAAAAAACTGGGTCAAAGACTGGGATAAAAGAAGCCTCTACTTCCAGGCCGGAACCCTGATTCAGGCAATCATCCATAAAGGGAAAGATTATGATTTTAAGAGGGATTTGCTTGAACCTCTCTCAAACGATGTTATCCCCTCAAATATCCCTGGCCTTCTTGAGCTTGCCAGGGACGCTGCAATTAACGAAGAAAAAATCAGGCTCTTTGTTAAGGAAAACGTAGAAGTCCTGAAAAACAGCGCGTATATTGTAAATACCAATAACTCCATTTCAAAGGCAGCAATCTATGCAGCCTCCTACGGCCAGAGGGAAGTGGGAATAGCAGCCGAGTACCGGGAGAGAAAAGACGCTTATGACCTGAGCATTCGTTCCCGCGGAACGGTTGACGTAAATCGTCTCCTCCGCTCGGTTGCCCCCGGATTCGGAGGGAGTGGCGGAGGGCATCCTCTTGCAGCAGGAGCCCGTATCCCTGAAGATTCTCTTGAGGCTTTCCTCATGGCTTTCGATAAAAAGCTCGGGGAGGCAAATGAGGTAAAACATAATGGAAACAACTAAAACTGCAGCTGAAAGCGGCATAAACCTTGAAATTATCTTTGTAGGACGTTCAAATGTAGGCAAATCCTCTCTCCTGAGAGAGCTCTTCGGGGCAAAGGTAAGGGTCGGAAAACGCCCGGGTGTTACCCTGCGTCCCAGACACGCCCAGGCTTCGGATCTTATGATCACGGATATGCCAGGTTTCGGCTTCATGAGTGGCGTAAAGGACCGGAAGCAGGACATTGTAAAAGACCAGACTGTACGCTATATCGAAAAAAATGCAGAAAGGATCAAAATCGGAGTCCTTGTAATAGACGGTCCTGTTTTCCCGCAGATAGTTGACCGCTGGGACTCGAAGGATCAAATCCCTGTAGATGTTGAGATGTTTGATTTCCTTCGGGAAGTAGGCATTGATACTATTGTTGCTGCAAACAAGATGGATAAAGTAAAAGAAACTGAGTACGATCCTCTTCTTGACGAGGTTTCTATCCGTCTCGGACTTGAGCCTCCCTGGCAGAACTGGAAGCATCTAATAGCTCCGATCAGCGCCAAGAAAGGAGACCTCAAAGCCTTAAAGAGTCTGCTTCGGGACAGGTTGCACGAAATGAAAAGGGACGACCTGTTCAAGTACGTTTGAATTTTTGAATTTTGTCCTTGGCATGGCTGCCATTTAAACTCGCTCAGAAAAGCGAATTTGGCAATACTCAAAAAGCTTCTCTCCCCATTCAATAGCCTTAGTGTCTGAGCTGAACAAACCTGCAGTTATGTCATATTCAATGCCGGTTGTTTTGTACAGGCTTAAGGCAAGACACTTATCTGTAACAATGAGCCCCACTTTAATATCTTCATTCATAAGTATTAGCTTGAAATTCTTATAGTATTTCAATTCCACCAGTTTTTCTGCATAAGGCGACAGTTTTAATTCTTCTGCAACATGAAGAGGAACTATAAGCTCAACAGAGATTCCTTCTTTCACTCTTTCAGAGATGGAATCAGCATATCCTTCGGTTACCACGGACGGTATGCCGTATATATTCTCTGCTTCTCGAATCATTTTTAACTGATTGTTGTAGACATTAAGGATCTTCGTGCCTTTATCATTGATGACTTCAGACTCGTAAAGACATCCGATTTCTTTTAGCAGGGGACCAGGAATTCCTTCAAGGTAGTGCCTGGCCCAGAAATACTTGAATTTCTTAATCGTTCCAACTGTTGCAAAAGAGTCAGCTATTCCTGAAACCACGACTTTTCCTATAGGTGTCAGGCAATACTCACGTTCTTTGATTTCTATCAGATGGTCTGCTTCCAGTTTTCTGAGCTTTGGAATTATAGCCTGGGAAGTACTTCCGGTGATTTCACGCAGCTGGGAAAGTTTTCTGCCCTCTTCGTTTAATGATAAAAGTATCTCTGTTAGAAGTCTTGATCTGTATATTCCCTTGACATCCTCTCCCGAATTTTTATATATTTCGAAGCTCTCCATTTCCTGTCGCCACATCTATTAATTTTTTCTTATTATCTTATTTTCTTATTGAATCTTCTTAATACAATATATTCCTTTATCTTCTGTCAGGCATGTATATTGATATCAATTTTGCTAATTTTATGGTTTAGTGAAGAGAAGAATATTCATATTATTTGTTAAAAGTGAGGTCAAAATTCCTGACGTTGATAATACTCTGAAACTTCATTATTTCGATGAAAAAGCTGGTCGGTTTAATGAATGTTAATCAGAATGATGAAAATTCATCGACGTAATAAATGTATAGCAGAAAATTAGTAGATATTTTTGAATGTGGAGTTCAAACAAACCTTCCAGAGTAGATTTGAACTCCACATGCCCTGAGGCAAGGGAATGATAGCTTTGAGAGTACTTAAGGCTTGTTTGATCCTGCCTCCTGGAAAATAAACAGGAGTAAAATATATGGCTATAAAGAAATTTGGAATAAGAATATTTCTTTTGATAATGCTGCTGATGAGCATTGCTTTTGTGCCTGCTGTGAATGGGCGTGTTGACAAAAGTTCTAATGAAGTTTCGATAGAGAATAGCATAAGCTATACTGAAGCTGAACTGAAAGATCTCTATAACAAACATGATATCACTGAGAATGATTTAAAGTTTGCGAACAACGAATTGCCTAATTATTTAGAAGGAACAATTTTGAACAGCAATCTGAGAGTTATAGCAAGTGAAAATGGTAAACCGCCTGAAGGTTTGAAAGAAGGAGAAGACTATGATCTGATAATAAGTTATGAAGAGATGTCTACCATAATAAATGGAGCAAGAGAAAAATATATCAAAAATTATGGAGTAGACCCGGCAAATCCTAAAATAGATTGTGTTAATGGTTATGCTCTTCCCAAGGAAGAAGCAAATAAATTTGTTGAGAGCGGAACAATAACTTTAGAAACCGATGCTTCAGAAAAGAACATGGAGGATTTTACAAGCAATGCTCTATTATCTACATTATCTGTCGGTTCCAACCCATATGCAATAAATGGAATCATAAACGAATACGTTTTCGTAGCAACAGATTCACGCCACAGGCCGACAGAATCCATTACTCAGGCTACTCAAGATGGACTTTATAGATTTGAAAATTTTGACATTGGAGTTAATATCTACTGGTATTGGAATTATTGGGGTGCAAGTGATGTTAGTCCGGCAAGTAGCTCTAGTGTCGCTCTTGCTGATTTAAAAGATGATACAAATTGGGTGAGAGATTCCGCAAATGATATGGTAATTGGCTGGACCCATAATATGGACAAGAACGGTAGAGCTTACGAGTGCGATACGACGACCAACGGGCCATTTGCGATATGTGCGGACACCGCAGATGGTGTGGATTGGCCACATGATAGTATTGTTCAGCATGAAGTTTCCCATAATTTTGATGAATCAGATCAAAATTCTGATACGCATCCTGCTTGCATTATGAACTATGCATCTGCGTATGCGGGTACTGATATCTGGTGTACTTCCTGTGGGAATACTGTGCACAATGGGATAGATAATTAATAAATTTGATACCGATAACATAGGCATCGAAATATCCGTAGGAGGAAGGATCATGAAAAAATCTCGCGCACTTCTTGTCATGGTATCTATCGTTACGTTAATTGCGATATGCCTCATTGCGATGCCCTTTATTTTTATAGGGTCCCCAGACCCTCTTTTTTCTATACATAATAATGATGTTAACGAACATAAAGTTGTAATTGAGATCTGCAATTCCAATAACGAGTCTGTATTCAAACAGACATATGGACTGGCTCCTGAAGCTAGTATCTGGCAACCAAAACCGCTATGGATGTTATTGGAATTATCTATTCCTCCAGGGGATACAGAAGAGTACACTTTCAAAACTACTTTAGATCTAAATCTAACAGAAACACGCCAGATAGAAATACAACTATGGAATATTGTTGATGTAGAACTGTATAATGACGAAGCAGAACTTCCTATCACTATAGGTGTTGAGACAGCGTAATTTTTTTCAGATTCAAATACTTTATATGAAGTGGCATCTATCCCCTAGGTACACTTCAATAAGATCTTAACGTTATAGCCATTACCAAGAAGTTATGGAGTTTCCCATCCTTGGAATTCCGTAATTCTAGTTTTAGTTTGACATCTTGATTTTTATGTTGAACAATTGTTTTCATATCCGTAGGGTAAGAAGCAATTTATATGTCAACAAATTTTTACCTATTTTTATGATTTAATTTGACAGATGATTCTATTTCTCTTGATGGTTATTTTCATAATTTTTAATCAAATTTTTGATATCGAATTTGACAGATCGCATGAATAACGGATAAAATATAGATAATGTCCAAAAAGTCGGGTGCCAAAAAGTGCTAAAAGTGAAACAAAAAATATCTACTGGTTTACTTTTTAGTGGCTGTGAAGTTAAAAAACGAGTAAATAAGAGGTAATTTGATGAAATTTTTGTGTACTGTCAGATGATTTTTGACGAAAATTGAGGCTTCACATTAAATTGGATTTATACTGTCAAATTAAGGTTATAGATATAAAGAAAAGAGAATGATTCCGACTCTCCAACGTGCATAAGTAAAATAAACAGTGTAACCTATTGAGCCCGCAGGAAAATTCAGAAAAAGGTGTTTATTTCTGGCCAAAGGAAGGCAAAAAATTTAAACCAATTTAAAAAGGATGTTTAAAAGGGTGTGCGATTGCTGCAAAACAGAAACAACAGGCGCATCACCTTCACATCCTTTTCAACTGCTGGCTGTATACGCGCCCTATCCTCTGGATTGTATCGGCTTCTTCAGGGTCTTTATCGTCCCGGATGCCTATGAAGCGGGGGAAACGCAGGGCAAAGCCTGAATCGTAATTCGGGCTTTTCTGGATTTCTTCAAAGGCTATTTCCAGAACAAGTTTTGGTCTGACTGCAAATACGCCTCCGGCTTCTCCGCCTTCCATTAAGCCGGAAAGGGTTTCTGTGAGCTCTTTTAGCTGGTCGTCGCTAAGGCCTGTACCCACTTTGCCTACCTGTAAATATCTGCCAGTTTCAGGGTCATAGCAGGCAACCGTGTAAGAACCTATCAGGTTTGCCCTGCGCCCGAAACCCCATTCCGCTCCTACCACTACGAGGTCAAGAGTTTCCATCAGGGGTTTTTTCTTGAGCCAGTTTTTGCCCCGCTTTCCGGGAGAATAAACCGAGGAAGGGTTTTTGACCATAAGTCCTTCGTGTCCGGCTCTCAAAGCTTCCCTGTAGATCTTTTCTATAAGCTCAAAATCTCCGGTTACCACCTGCTCGGCAACACAGATTGATTTAGAGTCCTCGACTGAACTTTCTACGCACGATTCAAGGGCTTTTCGCCTTTCGAGAAGAGGAAGGTCTATCAGGGTCCTGCCGTTCAGGTACATTATATCAAAAAGGTTGAGCTGGATGGGAATTCCGAGCATTTTTTCTTCAACATCGTATTTGCGCCTGAAACGCTTGAGAATCTCCTGAAAGGCTCTAGGCTTCCCGGTTTCGTCTACTGCAACGGCTTCTCCGTCCAGAATTGCAGATTCGGCTTTTACGTGTTTCCGGATTATTTCAACAAGGTCAGGAAGAGAATTTGTGACGTTTTCAAGTTTCCTCGAAAAAAGAGTAATTGAGTTTCCATTTTTATGTATCTGGACTCTTGCCCCATCGAATTTCCATTCAATTGCAGCTTGCTTCATATCCCTTATATCGGCATCTATATCAGGGCTGATCTGCGAAAGCATCATCTTTATAGGGCGGTTGATTTCAATTCCCAGGCTTTCCAGAGCTTGAGTCCCACCTTTTTTGGCACTTGCAGCCACTATTCCCAGGTCGTTTGTGACCATTAAAGCGTGCTCTACAACGTCTGCAGGGACAGAGAAGGCTTTTGCAATCGCATCCCGTACAACTCCTTCTCCTACACCTATTCGGAGTTCCTCAAGCGCGAGCCTGGAAATGTATTTTGCTTCCCTGGGGGTTGAGGAGTTAAAGAGAAACTGAAGGTTTTTGATCTTTATTTCCTGAGAGCCTTTTCCCGAAGCTTCTGAGGCCGTCTTGAAGCGCTGATAAACCTCAGTTATTGAAAGTTCTGGCTGTTCTTCGAGGAAAGAAGAGAAAGTTACCTGATTTTTCCGCTTTTCTTTGAGAATAAGAAGTGCCGTATCCCCTATGTCTCCTGTAGTCCGAATGAGAGATTCTATACTTTTTATAGACATTCCGGAGGCTTTAGAAAGGGAAACATACAGCAAGCTTGTGCCAATTCCCAGCTGCTCTCCAGTCCAGGCAGGAAAAACCTCACTCATAATAAAGTGGGTTGCAATAGGTAGCTCTTCTATCTCCACTTTATTAAGAAGATCCGCAACTTTATTTGTGATATCGATTGTGCTTGAGATTTTTTCAATCGCCTGGCAGGTTTCCGCAAATTCCCTGAAGCTTGTCATAGTCCACACAGGTTTTATTGTTTTTATAAAACAGGTATCTAAACCTGAATTCTAATTCTCACTGGTTCCCGTAAATTGCGATCAGGTCACTCAGAATCGCACTTGCTGTTTCAACCGGACCTGCTCCTTTTCCTGTAATTGTAATTTCTCCTGCAAGTTCCGTGTCTACGGACGCCACGTTCAGGGTCCCTCCGACTGCAAGAGGGTGGTTGACAGGTACAAGCCTGGGGGCGACATGAATTCTTTCCCTGCTAACTTCGCCGATAAGTTTGATTACGTGCTCCCTTTCATAAGCCATTTCCAGGGCTTCAGGTGTGACCTTTGTAATGCCTGTGACTTCAACATCTTTGTAAGTGACGTCGAGTCCGAAGATTGCATTGGCGAGAATTACAAGTTTGCAGGCGGTATCAATTCCTTCCACGTCATATGTAGGGTCAGTTTCCGCAATTCCAAGCTGCATGGATTCTGCAAGGATATCAGTATAACTTGCTCTCTCTTCCAGCATTCTTGTCAGGATATAGTTGCATGTCCCATTGAGGATTCCTTTTACGCTTTTAATTCTATTGCCTGCAAGAACTTCATTTGTCAGGTTGATAATCGGCATTGAACCTCCTACTGTGGCTTCAAATCTGAAATGAGAACCAGCTGCCTTTGCAGCTTCCATAAGTTCTTTGTATTTAAGGGTAAGAGGCCCTTTATTGGAAGTAACAACATCTTTTCCTGTCTTGAAGGCTTCAAGCATGTTCTGGAGTCCAGCTCCTCCTGTTTGTATATTTGTGGGAGTGGTTTCAATTACCAGCTCATGGTCTACAGATCTGATGACTTCAACGCCTGTAATTTTTTCAAGGGCTATAGTCCCGTTAGTTCTTTTGCGGGAGATACAATCGGCAAGATCCACACCTTCAGGATTAACAGTAGCACCCTTTGAGTCCACAATGGCAACTACTTTCACCTCCAGCCCAACACTCCGAAGATACTCTTTTTTCATCAGGAGTACCTCGGCCACACCCTGTCCGATTGCACCGAATCCAAGAATTGAACAGCGAACTGTTTTCATATTTCAAATCTCCTCTTCTTTTTCAGGCCTGGATATCTATTGGGAGCACCATAAGAAGGTCTTTTTTTGCTGAGACTTCTTTCAGGATGTTGAGTGCCGTCTGAAGGTCCTCTTTTCCCACTGCATCGATTCTAATAAGGGCTGAAGACAGCAGATTGATTCCGGGCATGGAAAGGGAAAGATCCACAACCTCAGCAAATCCTGTTTTGTCAATTTCATCAATAGTGTCCTGAATCCCTGTATGGACAACATGCCCTATAAGAACTACATTTATGCTTTCTCTGAATCGATGTTCTCCTACCCTTACAACCCTTATCCCGTTTTCTTCGAGTTTAGCCTTTATTGTTTCAAGGTTCTCAGGCTTTGTCTCAAGTACAAGCTGGACTGGTACTGTTTTTCTGGGGGTTCTTTTCTGATGGTGATGTATAACAGTTATCAGATTAGCTTTGCATTCCGAAAGAGGCTGGAGGGCTAAAAGCATCTGCCCGGGCACATCTTTTAGCTCAATGTCCATGGAAATTCGCATGTTGTCCCTCGTGAAATTTATAATAATAACGTGAATTTAAGTAATAAGTTTATAATGTATATCAAATAAATTGTATAATACGCAATTTTTGAATCATAAGAAAGCATTTACGGGCGTAAGAAAGCAAAGAGGGTACTTAAAAAGTTTTTCCGTGCCCTATCTTTCAAGTAATTTTGGCCCTTCCTGCTGCTTAGTAGATTAATTTAGTTATATAATTTGCTATTTATGGTTTTTCAAAAGAGACTATGTAAAGTAACTCTTCTTCTCATTCTTTCTTACTTTCATGCTCTTTTTGTTTATGGATATATCTGTCAGGAATGCGGATGATATTTCCTCTTCCTCTCTTGAATTTTTCAATCAGGCCGCGCTGTTCAAGGTCAGAAAGCATCAGGCTGACTTTAGATTCGGAGTAAGGAGACTTTTTTCGGATTTCTCTCTGGGTAATTCTATTCCCGCTGTTTCGGATCAGTTCAAGGAGTTCCTTAAGATCTTCAGGGAGATTGATTCTGGGATTTTTCCAGAGTTCAGAACTTGATTTATTTTGTTCTTTACTTGAAAACGGAAAGTGCCATCTGTCATGTTCTTGAAACTTTGTGTTCTGCACAGATTTATCTTTGTCAGCTTGAAAGTCTGCCTTTTTAGTAGTATCTTCAGGCAGCTCTGAATTTATATCCGTGACTGCCACAGGGTTATCTACCGAACTGTCTTCTGCCTCTTCGGAAAATACTGCGTCGTCTATAGGGCTTCCGGACTGCAGGGCTTTTTGAGCGCCGTTTTCTCCCGGAAAATGAGATATGATCTCAGGATGTTTTCTATGTCCTTTTTTTATGAAATAACCCGCCAGTAAAAGGACTGTTATGAAGGCAAGGAATGCAAAAACGAAAACAGTTGTTTGATCGTTTTTCTTAACTGAAACTTCTGTCTCTCCAAAACTCAGGTCAGGGACTTCAAAATCACTTTGTTCAAGGAGTTCTTCTTCATAAGTCGGAAACAGGAGAAGGTCATGAATGTACTCACCTTCAGCTGAGATTAAAACCTCTTCCCTGGTTGTGTAGACTTTATTATTTCCCTCATAATAGCTAGCCTTAATCAGATAGGTTCCAGGAGTAAGGTTGAATGAATATTCTGCATTCGTTGCAACAAATGATTGTTCAGGAGTAGAATTAATTTCGACCACTGAATTATTGAGGGGCTCGAAGCTGTTCCACTCGTAAACTTTTCCGTGAATTGTGGCCGCAAGTGCATTTTCCTGGGATAATATCAGTATAAAGAAAATACAGGCGATCCTGCAAAGCTTTCTAAAATTCACGAAATGTTAAACGAGGTTTTAGCATAAATCTTTTACTTTTCTTCAAAGAAATTTTTTCTGTTCTCAAGCCTTATTCAAGCTTTATAAAGAAAATAGAGGTTCTATCAAGTTTAAAAATTCATATGTACCAATTTATTTAACTAATTTCAAAAAGAATGCTTATATCTACTTTCTCCCATTACAGAATTAATTACTTCCAGGAGGAGGAAGTCAGATGAAAAAGCTAAGAATTGTGCGATATCTGGCCTATTTCGTGATTATATTAATCCTTATCAGTGTGCTGCCTGAAGGGGTCCTCTCTGCCAGGGACTCTTCTGAGCAGGGAATCGACAACCAGAATCAGTATATACGCGAAAATTCCAGAGACTCATCTGCTAATGAAACTGACAATGAAATTGCTGCGGGCAACCTTGATTCGGATCCTGAAAAACTCCAGGATAATCTCAGTGTAAAAGATCAGAATAGAATTTCTGAACACACGCAGGAAATAGAGCAAACAAAAGAAGAATTTCAACTTCAGAAGAGGGAATATCAGACAGCAAAAGAGAATTTTCTGAAGATCAAAAGCCGGATTCTGTCTGGAGAACTTGATCCAAACTCTGAGGAAGCCTTAAAAGCCACAAAAATCTATCTTAGCTCAAGCATCAATTACATGATATCGCATCTCTCAAATGTAAAAAGAAGCATGGAATATTCAAAAGGCACTGAGACAGAATACTTAAACGGCACTGAAACAGAAGACTTAAACAGCACTGAAACAGAAGAAAAAATCATTGCCATGTACGAAAAGATTAAACTGCTTGAGTCTGAAAAGGCAGAAGTTGTAAATGCTTCCAGCCAGAAAGAACTTTTGTCTACTGTCAGGTCCGTAAGTGAAATCTGGAATGATGCACAGAAAATCAGTCTTGCAGGCTCAGGAGAAATCGTCAGCGAGAAAATTGAAGAATTCCTTGAAAAATCCCGAACTCTTTCTGAAAAACTCGATGTGACTCTCGAGAAAATGAATGAAACAGGCGTTGAAACCTCTGACCTTGAGACAAAACTTACCAGTTACAATTCATATCTTACATCTGCTCAGGAAAAAAAAGAGAATGCAGACTCCATTTACGAAAGTGAGAACGTCACCAGGGAAAATATGGAAATGGCAAACAACCAGCTGCGTCAATCTATCAATGACATCAATAAGGCAAATAAGATTCTCAAAGAGCTTTTCGACAAGCTGAAAATATATGAAACTGAACTAACCAACTTTACAGAATTCGGGAACAACCTGAATGCAGATTCCAATGATACTAATTATGCAAATATTACAGCTAATAATTCATCTGCCATAAGTGATACTCCTGTCAATTGAACGTAAAATCTTTCGCAATATAATTAATAGTTCTTCAATGAAAATCGAATTCTCAATTAAAAATATTATAAGTTTGAATTCTGGTGATAAAAATCGAATTGTCGATGAAAGGACTGAAGGGTTGAGGAGAGAGAAAATGGCTAAATTTGCTCACTTGCTCGTGCTATCAGCTTTAATTATCTGGCTAGCAGGCTCCGGATGCATCGGAAATGATACCTCAGAATCAGAAGGATCAGGGGCGGATCAAAATGTTGCCAAGGCTGTAGATGGGGCAGCAGCAGAAAATCTGGAAATAGGCCTTACACAGGCAGAGATCAAGGAAGTTGATACAGATCTGAAAGATCTCGATAACCTGCTCCAGAATGCAAGCCTTGAGGAAGATATCGTAAATCTTGAGGAAGATATAGCAATTGATGGAATTGAAATGGAAAAGAAGTGAAGACCCAATTGAAAATAGGTTTCACTTAAAAAACATCTTTTCCTTGTTCTTTATTCTCTCAATTTCCTCTTCCAGGGTTTCTATCCTTGATTTCAGTTCACCCATGTCTTTTTTGGTAAATGCATCTGCTTTTGAGACAGTTTCCTGAATCTTTTCAGAGATTTTCTTTTCAAGATCAACCCTTTGCTTTTTGCTTTCCTCTACCATATCCTGGATTACTTTTCTGCCTTCTTCTTTACTGATATCTCCTTTATCAACCAGGTCTTTTACAAGCTCATCTATTTTTTCTTCGGTCATTGCCCAGAGGCCGGCTCCTATGAGCCCAAGTTTTCGGACGGATTCCCTCATGTATAAACCCTCATATTTGAGTTGATCTTAAAAATTTATTTGAAAACAATTGATCTAATATGATCTCTAATATTGTATTAAAGTTCCCTAAATTAAATTATTAGTACCTCTATTATAGTGTCTAACGATAGTTTAAGTATACGGGATTGAAAAAGTTACCGCCATAAAAATACTTCTTGAAGCTATTACTTTGAGATCTCTTCACTTTTTCCTCTGCTTTCAAGCCTGTCCATAACTTTAGGCCAGAGAGAAAGGGATATTATCATGTTTATCACAAAAACAAAAATTGAGCCTGCAGCTATGTCTACCTGCGTGTAAGCTACTTCCCCACGGGATATATTGGTTAAATACGCCCCAAGAAGAAAAAGGCTCACAAGCAGAATCGAGGTGGCAATACTGGATAGAAGAACTACTCTGGGCCTGTCATCCGTGGATCCGAATTTTACCATACAACTACTCCACATTGTTAAGCTCTAAAAATATTTGATCAAATTATTTATTTTGCTTCTCTTCATCAGGATTATTTTATTTTGCTTCTCTTCATCAGGATTATTTTATTTTGCTTCTTTTCATCAGGAGAGAATTGGTGGTTACAGAAACCGAACTCAGTGCCATAAAAGCAGCAGCAAGTTCGGGTGTTATCAGGATCCTGTCAAAGAAGGGATAAAGAATTCCAGCTGCAATGGGGATGCCTATTGTATTGTACCCAAAAGCCCATACAAGGTTCTGCTTGATCTTATTGATGGTAAGCCGGCTGAGCTTGAGGGCTGCGACCACATCTTTCGGGTCATTCTTTATAAGTACAATTTTTGCGGACTCCATTGCAACATCCGTGCCCGCTCCCATGGCAATTCCCACATCGGACTGAATCAGGGCAGGAGCATCATTAATACCGTCACCTACCATTCCAACGAGTTTACCTTCCTCCTGGAGTTTTTTAATTTCATTTGCTTTATCTTCAGGCAGCACCTCGGCAAGCACTCTGGGAATTCCCACCTCTGACGCTATTGCCCCTGCAGTAATAGCATTGTCTCCAGTTATCATAACTACTTCTATACCCATCTTTTTGAGGGTTTCTACTGCCTCTTTGGAGTTTTCCTTCAAAGTATCGGCAACCGCGACAATACCTAGGATTTCGTTTTCAAGAGCTACAAGCATTGCAGTTTTCCCATTTTCTTCAAAAGCCTGCATTCTGGTTTCCATTTCCTCAAAGGAGATCCCATTTTCTTCCATTAGCTTTCGAGTACCGAGCAAAATTCGTTTTTCTCCAAGATAAGCTTCCACTCCTTTCCCTGGAATTGATCGGAAGTTTCCTGCCTTTTCGAGGCTAATGCCTCTTTCCTCAGCCCCTTTTACAATAGCTTCCCCAAGAGGATGTTCTGATCCCCTTTCGGCTGTAGCAGCTATAAAAAGCATTTCCTTCTCTTCATGACCGGGAGCTGCATACAAATCTGTGAGTTTTGGAGTGCCTTCTGTAAGGGTCCCTGTTTTGTCAAAAACTATAGTATTGAGTTTATGGGCCCTTTCAAGGGCTTCCCCTCCTTTTATGAGGATCCCGTTTTCTGCACCCTTGCCAGTTCCCACCATAATGGCTGCAGGGGTTGCAAGCCCGACTGCGCAGGGGCAGGAGATCACAAGGACAGTAATAGCAATAAGCAGGGAGAAAAGGAACGGGCTTATTCCTCCAAGAGAAGCGGATTCCCCTACTCCATAGCGCCAGTAACCAATGAAAAACCAGAAGAAAAAGGCAAGAAGGGCAATTATATGCACGGCTACTATGAAATTGCCAGCGAAAACATCTGCAACTCTCTGGATTGGAGCTTTTGTAGTCTGAGCGGTTTCCACAAGTTTGATTATCTGGGCAAGGGCGGTATCGGCTCCGACTTTTGTAGCCCGGAAATTAAAAGCCCCTGTTTTGTTCAGGGTAGCTCCTATAACCGTATCTCCAGGACTTTTCTCTACCGGAATACTTTCTCCCGTAAGCATGGACTCGTCTACTGCCGAACTTCCTTCAACGACAACTCCATCAACAGGGATCTTTTCGCCGGGCCGGACAACAACAATATCGCCAACAACTACTTCTTCTGCAGGGACCTCCTTTTCAGTGCCATTTATAAGGATTCTGGAAGTCTTTGCCCTGAGCCCCATCAGTTTTCTTATCGCTTCAGAAGTCCGGCCTCTTGCCCTTGCTTCAAGATACCTGCCAAGGACAATGAAGATGATCAGGAAAGCGACTGTGTCATAGTAAAGGTTGTCGTATCCGGGCCCGAGGTCGAGAAATGTTGCCGCTACGCTGATAAGGTAAGCAGACCCGGTTCCTGCCGCAATCAGCAGGTTCATATCAGTTACGCCGTATTTGAAGCCCTTGAAAGTCCCGACAAAAAATTGCCTGCCAGGGAAAAGAAGGACAAGCGTAGATAATACGAAAAGAACTATATGATTGGAAAAGAACGGCGGCACAAAAGAGAGGAAAGGAAACATCATGCTCATGTTCCCAAGACCTATGGGAATCCCCAGTACAAGAGCAATTATCAGGTTATTTCTCTGCCTCCGGATCTCAACATCCCGGGACATCTGCTCCCTGTCTTCATACTCAACAGTCTCAGCTTTGACCGACGCTTCATAACCTATTCCCTGAACTGCGGCAATAATTTGTCTGACCGAAATCCTTGCTGAATCAAACTCTACAAATGCTTTTTCAAGCGGGAAATTTACAGAGGCGGAAATCACACCGTCTGTTTTATTGAGTATCTTCTCGATGTTTGCGGCACAGGATGCACAGCTCATGCCCTGGAGATCAAGTGTAACCTTATCCTTCTCCACTTTATATCCAATGGATTCTATAGCTTCCTCAATTTGCTCAGGAGAAATAAGAGAGGGATCAAAACTGACTTTTGCCCTTCCGAGTTCCAGGTTGACAGCTACTGAGTCAACGCCTTCCTTTTTCTTCAACACCTTTTCTATATTTAAGGCACAGGCCGAACAGGTCATGCCTGATACTCCAAGGGTAATCTCTTTCAGGCCCTTTTTCTGGCTTGAGATTTGCGATTTCTCTGATTCTACTTCTGCCAGCTTGCATGTTTCAGTCAGGGGACACGTTTGAGGAACTTCTTCCGGCGTTTCTGGAGTAATTTTTGCAGTCTCCAAAGTTTCAGCGGTTTCCAAAACTCCAGCAGTTACAAAAGCTCCAGCAGCTTCTGAAATTACACTCGCTGTCTCTGTAATGGCAGAGTTTTGTCCTTGATACTCCGTCTGAACTTCTTTTTCAATTTCGGTTGAGTATCCTGCTTTAAGAATAGCAGCTTTTATATCATCAAGGCTTACTTTTTGAGGATCAAAGCTAACAGTAGCACTTTCGGATTCAAGATCTACCTTTACAGATTCCACTCCAGAAAGTGAAGAAATAGCATCCGCTACTCTTTTCTGGCAGTGACCACAGGTCATGCCATAGACTCCTATAGTAACTTCCATCGGATGTGCCGCCTATCCAGATTTTCAGGACTGCCCGACTTTCAACATAGTTTTATCGGGCTCTTTTACATTTTTATACCCGGCTTTAAGCAAGGTCATCCTTATGACATAAGCATCGGTTATCCGGCTGTCATAAGCTACGTTTACTGTCCTGTCAGGAATATTTATTTTTACTTTTGAAACCCCGTTTATAGAGGTGACAAGCTTTGTTACCATGTCCTTGCAGTATCTGCAGACCATGTCGTCTATTATGAATGTAGTTTCCCCGATATATTCACCCCCCTTTGAAGCAACCTTTTTTTCGAAAAGGCACTTCACTAATATGTTAAAATCTGTGCTTTTAGTATATAGTTTTTAAAAATATTGATAAGATCCGTATTATTATACGGGTTCGTATCCTGCTTCCTTAATTGCAGCCTTAACCTTCTCAAGATTTGCCTTTCCTTCGTCGTATTCGACAGCTACCTGTTTGTTTTGAAGGTTTACATCTGCTTTCTGTACTCCTTCAACGGCTTCAACTGCTTTTTTGACCCTCATCTGGCAGTGCCCGCAGGACATTCCTTCAACTTTTATAGTTCCCTGAGTTATATTTCCAGCCTCCTTTTGGTTTTTATTGAATGGTTTAACATAATAATTTTATGGAATACTGTAGGATTGAATGAATATATGTCCGGTTTGCCTCAAATTCTTTGCGTAACTTTAGGTCAGTGAGACAGTTTTTATCATCAAATTATATAATGGGTGAACAGAAAAAAAATTTGGAGGATTTTGAATTTCTCTAAGAGGCTGTCTTAAAATTCAAATCGTTCACACAATTGGATAATGAGCAACGTTAACTTTAAAATTTTTACCGTAAATTTTTTCCGAATTTTAGGTACACTTTTCCTGTGAAACTTACGCACTCTACATACAAAATCAAATGCATAATCCATCTTTGTTTGAAGTTGCACTTTAGATATTTAATGGCTTAATGCTACTATTTTTTCAGTTCTTGTGTGTAAGTCCTATCCTAATTATGTAATCAAATTTAATTTTAAGACACGCTCTAAGAGGTAGACCAGAAAATAATAAAAAGTCACTGGTTTAATACTATTAATTTCTCAGTTCAACCGCGTAAGTCATATTCTTATGAACCCCTTCATACCAAACGTTTCTTTATTTCTTCAAATTCTTCTTCGGTAATTTCACCTTTGGCATACCTTTCTTTTGCGATGTCCAGTGCAGACTTCTCTTCACCACCGCGAGCTTTGTTCTGCTCAATCAGATATTTGATTAATAGATAAGCTCCCACAATTATGATAATCCAGAAAATTAATCCGAAAAACATACCACCCGATCCCATCATACCGTATCCGTAGTTACTCATAAAGCCGTACATCACAACCACTCTCCAAATAATAATTATAGTATTCTATGAGCTGATCCCAAAACTAAAAGTTACTTCTCTCAATCGCGAATATGGAATAGTCTAATAGAGTCTCCAATCACGAAAATAGTTATGAAATTCTTATTGGTGTGGAAGTAAAATTGGTTTTGGGATGAGCTCTATCTTAGTTTGTAGATCTGGAGTTTGTGGATCTGGATTTAGCTTGTTACGTTCATATCACCTAGATAAGATCCATGCCAAGTATGCACCCAGATCTGACCACTATAGGCATTTACGCTCAACATACCCTCAATGTCTTTTCGCCCAAAGTCGAAGGTGTAATAGCCAGGCATTTCATGAGACTCCATGATTTGTGCTTCTGGTAGGTATCCAGTTAGAAATTCTTCTGCCAGTTTCTTTGAACCGGCTAGGTCGTAGGTAACGCCTTCTGCCTGCGCTCTTCCAGCACCGTATTGTGTGTTCCATATCATATTCGGCCCTGGCTCAGGATATGCAGATCCAGAGTACCGGTCTACCAGAACTTCAGCTATTTCCTGGCTGCTGTTAGCATCTTTCACAACACCATAATAATTGCTGCTGAAAGTCATGAAATCTTCAACCTCAATGTTTGGACCGTATTGATGGGCGAAGAGTTGCATGTTTCTTATGGCTTCATCCTGGGGTATAGGTCTTGACTCTGGGTAATAAAGAGCCATCATGTTGCCTGCCATCATATTGCCCATCATTCCAGATCCATAACTGTAATTATATCCTGGGTTGTTCATCATCCCTGGTCCCATTTGCCCAGACTGATAACCACCAGAGTTATAGCTTGAACTATACATCATTGGCCTGAAGGCAAGAAATGCAAGAAGTATTATTACTGCCAGCACTAAAAGACCAATTATGATATTTTTGCTCTCTGCCATAGTCACTCCAAATCGATTTTTAACGCTACCTTCTTTCTACCTTCTTAATTATTATAATCGCTTCACAAATAGTAATTGCTACAATTTTTTTCGATTATATTTTACATTTTATTTCTTATATCTCTATTTATATTCTGAATTTCGATTTTTTATTACTAGGGAGCGCAGAGAGTCACGAATACCCCATCCTTTACAGACTGTCCGACAATTACTAGAGGTAATATCCAATTTCCTCTTTTTTCAATTTAAAGGTCTTATACACCTTATTTTTTACACTTTTTTGCCCTGAAATTGAATTGTCGGACAGTCTCTTTAGGGTGGGGTGGCCGCCCGCAATTTGATTTAATAGGACTTCTTTTAGCATCGGTTAACGACTTTTATGCACAACTTCGAATACTAAGTATAGCGATTTTCCAACAGAATCATCTTAGATGTTGCATAAAATATAACACTTTTTGACGTTTTACTCCTTAACCGAATCCAAATGAATGGGACTTACGCGATTGAACTGAAAATAACGGCATCAAACCTTCAACTGTCTAATGCATAGACTTAACATTAATGTCTATTACTCTTGATTTTAATCTTTCAAGTGCGTAAGTCCCATTTTAAATGGATTTTAACAAACTCCCAGACCCTTAAGAAGCTGCTTTAAATCTGCCTTTGAGTTCTCGACGAAAACTCCTCTTGTGCCTGAGATTATAACTGTCCAATCGCCACCGCTGTACATCCAGTTATGTTGAGGTGTCCAGTTCATTTTATAAAGCTGAGTATATGCAGTGGCCAGAGCGTCGAACATAAGGTTTACAGCCCCACAAAATTTGGAAGTCATCTCAGCCATATCTCTTGGCATATCTGTGTTGGATTTGTAATCCACAAGCTTTCCTTCTGGGCTGAAAATCCCAGCTGCCATTACTCCATCATATCTCAAAAGCTCATCCAGTGATAGATTACACTCTTTTCTATCCATGTACTATCTCCCCAATTAAGCGGCATAGTTACGAATTACCTGTCAGGTAATAGGATTCAGCAGGAAAAATTCTTCATTTATCTGACTGCTGGTATAAATGAACAGGCTCTTCGCTTCTGTGCATAAAATTGTTTCAGCCGGCTTTACTAGTTCCTTTAAACTTCGTTTTGAATAAAGGAATGAGAAATTATTGGTATATTATTATATAAAAATATCAAATTAAAAAAAGAAAAATAAACTCTTGGATCGTAAGGTTATTACTTAAACTATAAGCTCAAGCATCCCTCTAAATTTTGAATTGCATTTTGCCCCCTTATCTGGAGTTTCTCCTTTTTTAGCTGTAAGAGTTGCCACTTAATGAAAACCGTAAGCATAAAAGCCTCTCGATTTTTTCTAAAAACGAGGGATTACTCATTGAGCTCATCCCAAAACCGATTTTATTCCTATATCAATAAAATCTTCAAAATTATTTCATGGTCGGAAACTCTATTGATTCTCTACAATTCTAACATAGAAGGATAATTTTGAGTTTTGGGATGAACTCTCCCATTCTTAAGAATGCGTTAAACTTTAAATTTGCCTTCTTTAAAATGTGAGCCTATTCGCTAAACTATCCCTAAACTATAATTCATAACGGGATAAACTATGCTTGTGTACGAGGAAATTGTCTCTATAGCTCTTCTGACACTGCTAGCAAGCTTAATCGGGACTATAGCCGGATTTGGGATATCTACAATCATGATACCCGTTCTCCTGATGTTTCTCCCTTTGCCTCAAACCCTGCTTCTGGTGGGCATAATTCACTGGTTTAACGATATCTGGAAGATACTCTTATTTCGTGAGGGTATAAGATGGAGGCTTCTCCTGGCTTTCGGGCTTCCTGGCATCTTTACCAGTTTCATGGGCTCGTCCTTATCCTTAAAAGTCCCTCCGGAAATTCTTTCAAGGGTTTTAGGGATATTTCTCATAGCCTATGTTCTCTTCATTATTTTCAACAGAAACTTCAAGCTTAGCCAGAGGTTATCTGTTGCAGTATCAGGCGGAGCGTTGACTGGATTTTTTGCAGGTATCTTCGGTATAGGCGGGGAAATAAATGCAGTGGCTCTTAGTGCTTTCAACCTTGAGAAGGCAATGTACGTTGCAACAGCCGGTGCCATTTCTTTTATGATCGATTCTACAAGGATAATAACCTATATCAGTGGCGGTATCAGGTTAGAACCTATCATCTTATCGGGCTTTTTGATTTTCGTACCGATGTCTTTAATTGGGGCAATGATTGGAAAAAAAGGAATTGAAAAAATACCCCAGGAAAAATTCAGAAACTTTGTGGCAATTTTCATTTTTTTATTGGGCTTGAAACTGGTGCTGTTTCCGTAGGTTCGACGAATCCTTTGATCGATCTTTTTGTATTTTCTTTCTAAAAAATGAAATTGGGATAAACAAACTGTTTTTTTAAGCCCATTTATTTTTAATTAAAGGAATTTCACTTTACGGATTTGATAACTTGTTAACAGCCCGAAGACTCATTTTTTGATGTTGTGTCCTTGCATTTTGCAGATCCACTATCTACTGCTGCGTTCATCCATTCTGCCGACTCTTTGTCTGGTGTTTCATTAATCCATTCTGCAAACTTATCTCCTGCTGTTTCGTTCATCATCTCCATATCCATTTTTTCCCCTGTAAGGTATTCGTGAGCCTGCATCATCTGTTTCATCATTTCCATCTTAGACTCACTGGTTGCTGCTTCAGGATTTCTAAGGTTCATTTCGTGAAGTTTTATGGCTTTCTCGAGACATAAGCCAATGTCGTCCATGTTTCCCCTGGTTAAGTTAGCCTTTTGATCCATCTTGCTTGCGTAGCAGCTTTCGTTAGCTAATTTCTCTTCCATCATGCATTCCATATTATCTTTTTTGGCTGCCTTTTCTTCCATCATGCATTCCATATTATCTTTTTTGGCTACCTTCTCTTCCATCATACAGTCCATTTTCTCTTTTTTAGCTGCTTTCTCTTCCATCATGGAACTCATCATAGAACTCATCATAGTTTCATTGCATGATTTATCTCCCATCTTCATGGAGTCCATCATCATTGAGCACATCATCTTTTCCCTGGGTGAAGTTTCACGCATTTCACTGGCTGAGTCCTCTTCAAAGTCCATCAGCATCTCCATATTCATATCCTTCCCTGCAGTACATTCGCGGGCCCGCATCATCTCGTTCATTAATCTCATTTGGGATTCATTGGTTACTGCTTCAGGATTCTTAAGATGCATTGCATGAAGTTTTATTGCCTTTTCAAGCCAGAGATCGGTAAAGTTAACGTTATCCTCGGAAAGACTGGCATTTTTAGCCATCTCCATATCCATACCTTTGCCTTCAAGGTATCTGTTTGCACGCGTCATCTGGGCCATTAATCTCATCTGAGACTCACTGGTCGCTGTTTCAGGGTTTTTCACGTGCATTTCATGAAGTTTTACGGCTTCATCAAGCCAGAAGCAAGAACAGTCACGTCTCGTCATATCTGAGATAATGTAAGGTCTTTCATACTCTGCCGACTTATTGTCTGCTGCCTTATCCATCATCTGCATATCCATTTTTTCCCCTGTAAGGCATTTGTGAGCCTGCATCATTTGTTTCATCATTTCCATATTTGATTCATTGGTTGCCATGCCAGGTTTTTTCATATGCATCTCGTGAATCATCATGGCTTTTTTCATGCAAGATTTAGCATTGTCCATATCTGCTTCTGTTGGGTAGTTTTCTTTGCATGAGTCCTGATAATTGTCTTTGGCTAAGTCCTGTTCACACATTTGTTTACTGGATGAATCGCTGCATTCCTCTCTGGATGAATCCTTTTCACTCATCTGTCCACTGGACGAATCCTGAAAGTCTTCTTTACATGAGTCCTGTCCAGTCGCTGCGATAGGCTGTACCATTCCGATTATTATCATTCCTATAAGCGTCAGTAATAACACTGGTTTTATCGTTCCAGATTTGACCATTTTCTATTACCCCCCGTTATGCTGACTGACTGATATGTTCAAGCATATCAGTGCATATTCATTTATTCAATAAATATAAAAGCCTTGTTATATTATAAACGGCTCTCCCGAAATTGTTTTTTACAAATTTGTGTAGAAGAACTTACTCGTATATTTATACTTGTATATGAATAAAATCTGACATAACCCTGAAAATAAGAGATTTTAATTTGAAAAATGGGCCTTGATAATATATTTACATAAATGGAAAGTTAGAGTTGTAATTGCAGTTAAATTCAATCAGATAATGAGGGAGATTCCCGAGAGTATAAAAATAAAACTAAGAAAGAGAAAACTCAGTACTATACTTTTTTTGAAATAACTATAAACATATAATATGTACCAAATGTTAAAGGTAATTATCTTCAATAATTTAATTGATTAAAAGACTATTATATAGAACTCGTTTTAATTGCCTTTAAGTACAGCAAAAAGGGCTATCAGAGTAGATCCGGCAAACCCTATCACTCCAACCCAGGAAAAAGCGCCTCCGTTTAGCAGGATATAAGTCGAGACGATTAGCAGGACAGCCAGATAGAATTCCTTTGAGAAAACTTTTCTCTTGCTTTCTTGCTGTTTCACGGAGAGGAACTTGTCTCCCATCCCTTCCATTTTGCTGGCAACTTCTCTTATTGCAGCCCTTAATTCGGTTTTTTCGTCCACTGGCTCAGTGGAAAATTCGATGTTAAGGGCAGCCCCTTTCGGAAGGCTGAGCTTTTTGTAGGCATCCATCAATACCGGAATTGCAATAGTTTTAATGTTGTATCTCGGGTCCAGTTCCAGGCAGACTCCTTCGATGAGCAGGATCGCCCTCTGCAGGGTTGAAAACTCTCCAGGCAGCCGGATATCGTATTTCAGGCCGAGTTTGGCATAGTTGTCACTTTGCCTTCCTTCAAGCCCGTAGTTCTGGTTTGCGATCAGTTCATCCATGTCTTTCCTGAGCCTGCGAATATCTACGTCTCTGGAATCAGCATCCCCGATTTTCAGGAAAGCCTGAGTTGCCCCTTCCACATCCCTGTTATTGATTGAGTAATAAAATTCCAGCATATTCCTTTTAAGTTCATCATCAATACTGCCGACAGCTCCGAAGTCAATAAAAGCGACAGTATCATTCTCCTCAGCCAGCATATTCCCACCATGAGGGTCTGCGTGGTAGAAGCCGTCTATATAGACCTGCTTGAGGTAACTTTTGGTAATTGTGCGCGTGTATTCCGATTTCTTGCTTTGCGGCACAGGCATGTCAATAATGTCTTTTATCTGGGTGCCCTGAATAAATTCCATTGTAAGGACATTTGCAGAACAGTAATCCTCGTAAATTTTCGGGACCGCAACATTTTTCACATTCTTGAAATTGTCATCAAAGCGCCGCATATTAACGGCTTCAATTCTGAGGTCAACTTCCCGGGTAAGCATTTCCCGGATCTCCAGTAAAAAAGCGTCAATATCAAAGTTTCTTCCAACCCTGAGAACCCTTCTCATAACAGGCTTGAAATCATCCAGGATGGAAAGATCGATATTTATGATGTCAATTAGATTTGGACGCAAAATTTTTACTGCTACCGGCTTGCCATCAAGGACCCCTTTGTAAACCTGTGCAATTGAGCCGCAAGCAATGGGATTGGGATCAAAGCTGTCAAAAATGTTAATGAAGGCCTTTGCTCTTCTCTCCCTTGAAGTCTTGAGTTCCTCTTCGGTTTTTTTCCGTTTTCTTTCTTCGCGAGTCTGATATTCGCAAACACATGCAAGGTCAAGGGATTCTGCCATTTCCTCAAACGGTACCGGTTTAACCCTGTCCTGAAGGTTTGACATCTCTATAACATAAGTCTGGGGAACAAGATCAGGCCTCTTGCTCATAGTCTGTCCCATCTTGATGAAGGTCGGCCCGAGCTCTTCGAAAGCCTGCCTGAGTTTTACTGCCGTCTGCCTGTTTTCAAGGTCAAGCTCACAGGTGCACTCAGGATTGGAAATGTAATCAGTACGCAGGTCCCGGTAGAGTTCCGGAATAAGGTTGTACTTTAAAAGAACCTTTGTAACCTCAAGATAGCGCTTTGTTTTCCCCAGCATTAAAGATAATAGCTGCCTGTTTATTTATATAGATATTTTATTCCTTTTATGATAGTCTGCTAAACTCAAAATTCAGGGTTTTGCCCTGATCTTCCTGAAAACGTCCTTTAAAGCCATTTTTTTTGCTTCTTTTACGGTGAAGCCGGCTTCTTCTATGTTTTTCAAGGTATGGCGGGTCGTATGGTCTCCAAGCAGGAAAAATAGAAAAGGATTAATCAGGTCCTCAAACAGGGCAATAAGGGGGTAAATGCTGTGTACATGCTCAAGAGCTATCAGTTCACCTGAAGGTTTCAGGACTCGCCTCATTTCTTTAAGGGCTTTCACAGGGTCAGGGATTGTGCAGAGGACAAAAGTTATGACCACATAATCGAAGCTGTTCTCCGGAAACTCCATGTGCTCGGCATCCATGAGCAGAAGATTAACGTTTCTCATGTTTGCGGCTTTTTCTCTTGCTTTTTCAAGCATCCCTTCGCTGTTGTCGATTCCTGTCACAAAACAGCCTGGGGGATAATATCTCAGGTTCCTTCCGGTTCCTATTCCTATTTCCAGAACTTTCCCCCTCAGGCCTGAAAGTGCCTCTTCTCTCCACTTACGAAAAAAAAGAAGTTCAAGAGGTAAATCTATCAGCTCGTAAATTGGGGAGATTCGGTTGTACTTTGAGGCGGCGGACATTTGACAAATTTATGCTTTATTTCCAGATATTTCTTCTCTTCAGGCATACTACTGCTAATATTCCGACAACCGCAAAAAGAGCTTCAAATCCAGGAGACTTCTGTTCTTCGCTTGTGTTGCCAGGAGTTTCGCTGGGTGGCTGTGCCTGAGTCTCATTGGATACTGGCATTTCAGTAGTTGTTTGTTCGTTAGCTGTGTTATCTGGCACTTCGGTAGCTGCCTGTTCCTGAGTTGCATTTACCAGTGTCTCAGTTGCGTTGACTGTTGTTTCAGGTAGAGCTTCTGATGTATTTTGTGGATGATCACTGGGGTCTCCCGGAAAAGTCAAGGCATTTATTTCAGCCAGATTCGTAAATCCGTCCTTATCAGAGTCAAGATTTTCAATTGCCGTGAAATTTTTTCCATTTTGTGCGTATGCTTTCCCATAAGGATTTCTGGCTTCTCCGCTGTGACATATACTGCATGAATCGAGTTTTGTATCTCCAGTGTCATAGTGCTGATTGAAAGATTCCAGATAGCTTGTCCTGGCTGATGCAGAGGGTGCCCCCATCAGAGCAATCACTGCCAACAACAAAATAATGATTTGTTTATATTTCATATCCTCACCGCTGTTTTCCAGATTGTTATTCAATTATTGTGAATATC
>CAZLNG010000009.1:0-60801 GCA_964560735.1 uncultured Methanosarcinales archaeon
GAGAATCCTGCAATTCCCTGCGCGCCCAGTATATATGCAACCAATGCTAGTATTAAAAGTACTACCGCAAGTCCTATCAAATCAACCATATTTATTCCCCCACATATCAAAAGATAAATGATTCATTATACTATAATATATGAGTATATTTATAATAATTGGTTTATTTCACTATGTTGCTAAACTATATGGTGAATTCTGTTCCCTGATTTCTTGCAAGTTCTATGCGACCATCTATCTATTCAAAAAGAATGTTTATAAGCCGGAGGCCTAACGAAACAAAGTTGTAGTGGCGCACCCTGCTGCAAGCAACGGGTTGTAATTACGCCAAAGACATCAGGTATAATTTTCAATTCATACAGAATCTCTACACTCAATTAAAAACAGCTACCTTACCTTCTTTATCCTGAAAATTCATTGTTGAAGAGCTAGTTTAAATGCATATAAGGATATTTAAGGCAGTTTGTAGAAATGTAAGTAAAAAGAGTATTTACTAACATAATCTCCATTCTAAGTAATATCAAAAGAAGCCAAAGGTCGCTGCATTTACTGTATCCCACAATACAGTATCTTCGAATTTGCGTTCCTGCAAAACAATTCAGGATCTTCAACCATAAATCATTATTGAATCGAGTCTTGCAGTACCTACTTTTGTCCAGTAGTTGCAAATGTTGCAATACTGAATCTTGCCATCTGAACGCAATTTCAGAGTAGAGCGACATTTTGGACATATTTTTAGATGCTTCATAAATAAAACCCTTTATTTCCTTTTTAAATTGATAGAGGATCTTAGAATTGTAATTCACTAAGAAGCCTGAGTCGCTGCATTTATTCACTGTATCCCCCAATACAGTATCTTCGACCATTAAGCTCCCCCAAGCATATTGATTCGAAGAAGGATCAGCGACCCAGGCGATTCTTTTATTGTGGTAGATGATTCCCCAGTTATTTCCCAACTCCAGGATATAATAATTAGATAAATTATTTAAAATAAATTATATCAAAAATTGTATTTAAACGAAAAAAAGCCTAATTCATTTTGTTTTAAGGACATTAAAATTTTCAATATACTATAATTTTTCAATTATATTTAAAGTTCAGATCATAAACAATCTTTAGTATCGGTTATGATATATATCCCCGATATCTTATAAATGTTACAGATTAAGAGTAATAGGGTTTCCTCTTAATCTTTGGGTTGGATCGCAGGTAGGGATTTGAGAATAGGGACTCAAAACTCTACCATCTACTTCTAAGCTTATTTTCATTCTGGTGAAAAAAACTCTTTATTTGCTAGAACTTGTTCTTCTTCTATTCCCAGTAGCGGTATACTATTGCTGCCTCGTCATCTCCCCGGCGCTCGTAGATATCTCTCTTGGTTTGCAGCTGCAAAACGTTAGGGGAACGTATGACAAGAGCAAAACTAAAAAACAAGCAAAAAAGAGGAGGAGAAGGATCTTGTGAGATTCACATTA
The DNA here is from genome assembly GCA_964560735.1 of uncultured Methanosarcinales archaeon. GTDB lineage: Archaea > Halobacteriota > Methanosarcinia > Methanosarcinales > Methanosarcinaceae > Methanosarcina. The sequence goes on from CAZLNG010000009.1 coordinate 1,476, forward strand.
TAGAACGAGTGTAAGGACACGTTATCCATGCTGCATCCCCAATACAGACTTTGAAGATTAAGCGTTCCCAAAAATAATTCTTCAAAGAAGGATTTGTGACCCTTGGAGGTTGTTTATTTATATTTGAAATCCCAGTTTGATCCCAACTCATATTTATATGTACAAATATATTAGATTAATTATATGAAAAATTGTTTTTAATTAAAACACAGTTTGATATTAAAAAATATGGTCGTGTGCACGAGTCATGGATCAATTCTGAAAAAAAGAGCATTATTGCCGTGTTTAATAAAAGTATAGAAAGTTTCTATAGATTATGGCTTTCAACAACTCGCACCCACGACCAAAATTTAAACTAATATTATGCCGTATAAAAACGATTTCAATTTTGAGTGATGTAACTTATAACCTGAATTTGACAGTTTGATTTTTATGTTGAAAGACTGTTTTCCTATCCGTTGGAATAATAAGTAATATTATTTCAACAAATTTTTGCCCATTTTTTACGATTCAATTTGACAGATGATTCTCTTTCTCTTGATGGCTATTTTCACAATTTTTGATCAAATTTTTGGTATAGAATTTGACAGATAGCACGAATCTCAGATAAAATATAGATACTATCCAAAAGTCAGGTGCCAAAAGTGATAAAAAAGGACAAAAATCTCTACTAATTTACCTTATAGTGATTTTGAAGCTAAAAAATCAGAGACAATTCGATGAAATTTATGAATACTGTCAATTGATTTTTGACGAAAAACGGAGGCTTCTCACTAAATTAAATTTATAATGTCAAACTAAGGTTAATAAGCGTTGCGTGATGACTTTGATGAAATGCCATTCCAGGAAAATATTAATAGCTCGGATAAAAGGAACTGAGAGTGAGAGTAGAAGAGAATAATTGCATTATAAGCTTCCTAAACTCTTTTTTGAAAATTAGTTCGTTAGACGTTTATTTCCTCCTGCAAGCATCTGAATTTGCTTTCTTCTTTTTCAGCAAGGATCTCTTTGTATTCAATTCTCTCAAAACTTTCTCCCGCTGTTCTTTTTTCAAAAAGGTTATATCATATAAATCCTAACTATGTTAAACTCTTTGATATTACAAATCAGAATAATTGTGTTAAGCTCAAACTAGATTGAGGTTTTAAAAATGACAGAAAAACTCGGAATTCTGGCTATCGGCCACGGGAGCAAGCTGCCTTACAATAAGGAAGTCGTCACTCAGATTGCAGACTATATCGCCAAGAAACATTCTGACGTTGTAGTCAGGGCTGGTTTCATGGAAAACAGTGAACCAACCTTAGAAGACGCAATAGCAGGCTTTTCAGGGACTGGCGTAACAAAAATCGCAGCAGTACCTGTTTTCCTTGCATCAGGGGTTCATATCACAAAGGACATTCCAAATATCCTGAGCCTGGATGAAAAGGGCTGCGGTACTCTGGAAATTGACGGAAAGGAAGTCCCTCTGTGCTATGCAAAACCCCTCGGGGCCGATGAACTGATAGCTGACCTCGTATTCAAGAGGGTCCAGGAAGCCCTCTAAATTCAATATAAGGGTCAGGTGTTTTTATGGGCCTTTGTTGGGAGAAGCTTGCCGTGCTCGACCTGACCCACGGAGGCATACCCATAGCAAAAAAACTTGCAGCCCTCGGAAATGAGGTGTATGCAGTAGATGTCTACGGGACAGTCGATTCCAGCCTCTTGCAGGAACTTGAGAAAAAGCATGGAATACACTGCTCAAAAACTCCTCTTCCTGTTTCCGGGTTTGATCGTCTCATAGCTCCCGTACACCTGGACCCTGCCTATTCCATGCTGGCAGAAGCCAGAATCGAAGGAAAGAAAATACTTTCCCATCACGAAATTGTTGGAGAGATCCTTAAAAAAGATTCAAGGCTTTCCGGCATAAAAATTATTGAGATTACAGGGGTAAAAGCAAAAACAAGTACTGCATCTCTTCTTGCGGACATGCTCTCCAGAAAGTTTGAAGTGGTACTGCATACCTCAAGGGGACTCGAAGCCTGGAATGAGGGCTTTTCTTCCCTCATAAGCAGGGGATTAAGCATTACACCGGGAAGCATTCTCGTTGCAGTTGAGAACGTTTTTGAGGCCGGGCTCATGCCTGATTATTTCATTTTCGAAATATCAATAGGTGGTACCGGAACTGCAGATTTCGGAGTCCTTACGACCCTTTCACCTGACTATGGGATTGCAAACAATAGTTCCCTTGCAAGCGAGGCAAAACTCCAGCTTATCAAAAACGCAAAACGCGGAAGTACTCTTCTCATAAATGCCGGAGCCAAAAAAGCCCTTGAAGCCGCAAAAAAGAGCCAGGCAAAAGTCCTGACCTTTAAAGATCCCTTTAATAATCAGTTTTTAGAAACTGAAGGAATAGAAACTGACTTTTCGCTGGAAATCGAATCTAAAAAAATAGAATTAGCGTCTGAGTTATCAGGCGTCTCAAACTCAACAATAAAATCAGAATTATCAGAATTAGAATTATCCGAATTAGAATTATCCGAATTAGAATTATCCGAATTAGAATTATCCGAATTACAAGTCACCGGGATATCGTCAGGTTCTGTCCTGCATTTTATCTACAGAGGGAAAGAAATATTCTCAGCTTGCCTACTTTCGGGATACAATATTTCAGCTTACAGAACGGCTTTCACCGCAGCATCGGCAGTAGCTCTCGGACTTGGAGTCGAATGTAAAGCTGTTGTTGCAGTACTCGAGGAATTCAAGGGGCTTTCAGGCAGGATGCAGGAAATGGAGATAAATGGGATTTCCCTGATAGATAACTCCAACTCAGGGATGGATATTCTCTCCGCTGAAAAAGCCCTTGAATATGCCCTTCTGAAGAAAAAGGACGAAAAAAAAAGCGGTGGTATCATCCTTGTCCTTGGAGAAGAGGCTTCCCAGGTCTGTGAGGGACTGCCTCCTGCTTCAGTGCAGGATTTCATAGAAAAATTCGGGGCAAAATGCAGGCAGATTATCCTTGTAGGAGAAAGGATGAAAACATTAGCTGCCAGAAACGCTTCTCATGCAGACAGCCTTCCGAAAGGACTCTCGAAGGCATCAGAGCTTGCAGAGAAAGACGATATAATAATTTCTTCAGTAAAATGCTTCCGTTAGAGTTCTCCCATACAACGTTTATCCTCATAACTTATGCCCAGAGAATAAATAAGGTTTAATAAGAGTTCATATCAGGCTGGAAGCATTTTGCCGAAATTTTTATGATACAATTTTATACAGGCTCTTCCAATCTGTATCCGTTTCCATCACTTGTTTAATTTCACTGGTCCTGTTTCCCAACCCTTTTTGTGGCAGAGGTGGAATAAGTACCCCCGGGAGATACAGGAATCTTCAAAAGGAAATGAACATTATCCTTATCGTACCCCTACTCTCAGAATAAGAGGAATTGTCATGGCTGGAAAAGAAATTTCAATCATTCACCCCCGTCCAAGTTCAATCGTTGCGGCTCTCTATACTCTCAGGGACTTAAATGTCGACGTAGCTATCCTGCATGGGCCCCCAGGCTGCTCTTTTAAACACGCAAGGCTGCTTGAAGAAGACGGAATCCACGTTGTCACTACAGGCCTTGATGAAAATGGTTTCGTGTTTGGAGGACACGACCGGCTGGTAGAGCTTATAAATAAGTCCATTGAACTCTTCAATCCGAAAGTCATAGGAGTCGTCGGAACCTGTGCCAGCATGATCATCGGGGAAGAAATGCATGAAGCCGTACTTGAAGCAAACCCCGATATCCCGGTCATTGAAGTCGAAGTACATGCAGGCTACCATAACAATACAAAAGGAGTACTCTTTGCCCTGGAATCCGCACTCGATGCAGGAATCATCGACCATAAGGAGTTTGAACGCCAGGAATACCTTCTGGGAAAAGCTACTGAAGTTGAGAAAAAGTTCGGAGCTGCCAGCAAAGAATACCTTGCTCCTTCCCGTGGAGATGTTAAATACAAGGTTGCAAAGAGGGTTATTGAACTCCTTAAGGAAGGCAAGAAAGGTCTTGTTATCATGAATGCCAAAAAGGAAACCGGCTACATGTTTGCAGACATCACCCTTGCAATCAACGAGATTGCAGAATCTCTCGGGAAAAAGGAAAATATTATTAATATGGCAAACATCGACCCCAGGCTCGGGCTTCCGAGAGTCAGGCAGCATGCCGAATATATCATGAGAGACCTGAAAGCACATGGGGTTGAAGTACACGAAATTATCGGCGGTATGGACGAATACCCCGTAGCTGGAGATAAGGTCAGTCAACTGATAAAAGAAAAATATGCTGATTACGATTTTGCAGTCATTACAGGCGTTCCACATGCGATTCCGATGGAGAACATACAGCACATGGAATTAATTTCGGTTACTAACGGCCCAAGGCAGGTCCTGCCCTTAAAGGAAATGGGGCACGAGTATGTTCTTGTTGAGATCGACCTTCATCCAAAAACCCTTGGAGTCAGTGAAATAGTGGAATCCGAATTTGGAGCCACACTAAGAGAAGTTGCAAAAGAAGTCTGAGCTGAAGAAGTCAGGGAAAGTCAGAATAAATCAGGAGGAAGATCTTTGAAAAAACAAAAGATCATAGCGATCTATGGAAAAGGCGGTATAGGCAAGTCAAGTACGGCTTCAAATGTCGCAGCTGCCTGTGCAGAATCAGGAAAGAATGTAATGATCATAGGCTGCGACCCAAAAAGTGACTCATCCATCACCCTGCTTGGAGGCAGGAGAATTCCAACTATTCTTGACCTACTACGCGAAGGAGTGGATGTGAAGGAAAAAGATGTGGTTTTTGAAGGGTACGCAGGAGTCAAATGCGTGGAGGCAGGCGGCCCGGAACCAGGCATAGGCTGTGCAGGACGCGGAATTATTGTTGCTATCCAGAAATTGAAGAATATCTCAGGAGATCTCCTGAAAGAACAGGACCTGATCATTTATGACGTTCCGGGAGACATTGTCTGCGGTGGGTTTATTGCTCCTGTCAGGAAAGGTTTCGTAAACGAGGCTTATGTCCTGACTTCAGGAGAATATATGCCCCTTTATGCAGCAAACAATATCTGTAAGGGCCTTTCGAAGATAGGGATGCCTCTCAGCGGGATAATTTGCAATTCCAGAAACGCAAGCAGGGAAGAGGAAATCGTAGAGAAGTTTGCTGAAGAAATTGGAAGCCAGCTTATGGCTTTTATCCCTAAGAGACAGGTAGTTCAGGACTGTGAAAGAGAAGGTTACTCGGTAATGGAGAAGGCACATTACTCTGATATTGCTGAAATATATCGCAAGCTTGGAAGAGCAATACTGGAAAACAAAAAAAGAGCTACAGTTGATTCTCTGAGTGATGAAAGGCTGAGAGAACTGACAAAGTAAATTGAAATATTGAGTGAGTTGTAGTAATTTCCAGGCAAAGAGAATTGTCGGGTAAAGTAAACTAAGGGGTATTAGGAACATGTCTCACATCAAAAAAGCCGGAACAGCGGCAGAAAGTATTCCCAGAGTCCTTATTTCAGCAGACCGTTCCTCTTCAGGCAAGACCACGATTTCTATGGGCCTTATGGCTGCCCTTGTTTCAAGAGGATACAAAGTCCAGCCCTTCAAGGTTGCACTGGACTATATCGACCCAAGCTATCATACTGAAATCACAGGCAGGTTCTGCAGGAACCTTGATGGTTACCTTATGGATGAAAATGGGATTCTGGATGTTTATGCCCATGCATGTGAGGTTGGAAATAGGGCTGATATTGCAATCATTGAAGGAGTTAGAGGACTTTATGAGGGCTTTGAAAGCTTAAGCGATCTCGGAAGCACTGCGCAGATTGCAAAGATTCTGAAGTGCCCGGTGATTCTTATAATAAATGCGCGCAGTATTACCCGCTCGAGTGCAGCCCTCGTAAACGGATATAAAAACTTCGATCCTGATGTGGAAATTGCCGGAGTAATCCTTAATAACATAGGAAGCCGCCGCCATTCAGAGAAAGCAAAAGAAGCAATAGAGTACTACACAGGCATTCCGGTTATAGGTATTATCCCAAGAGATCCATCCATGCAGATTTCCATGCGTCACCTCGGGCTTATACCGGCTCTTGAAGGCAGGAGACGACTTGGAGACGGAGGCTTTGAAGAACGGCTCAGGGGTATTGAGGATATTATTGACAAGGGAATTGATGTGGACCGCTTCCTTAAGATTGCGAAGACTGCAAAAAGCCTTGAACTCCCTGAAGACAGCATTTTTTCTTCTACTCCAGATGCCGGAAAGGTCAAACCCAGGATAGGTGTCGCTCTGGATGAAGCTTTTAATTTCTACTACCGCGATAACATAGATCTTCTTGAACTTGCAGGCGCAGAGATTGTTTACTTCAGCCCGGTTAAAGATTCCAGGCTTCCTGAAGTTGATGGGCTCTACATAGGAGGCGGCTATCCAGAACTCTTTGCAGCCGAACTTGAAGCTAACGAATCTATGCGTTCTGATATCAAAAAAGTCTCTGCTGAAGGAATGCCAATTTACGCTGAATGTGGGGGGCTAATGTACCTTACGGAAAAAATCAGTACAGGAGTTCCTGGAAAAGGTACATATCACGATGCATCAATGCTTGAGTCCACTTATTTGATGGTAGGGGCTCTACCCGGACACACAATAATGGGGCAGACAAGAGTTGTCAGTTACAATATAGGGACTCTTGAAAGGGACTGCATTATAGGGAAAAAAGGTAACAGCTTCAAGGGGCATGAGTTCCATCACTCCGAAATCCAGGAAATTCCCGATGATGCGGAATTTGCAATAAGCCTTTCAAGAGGAACAGGAATAAAAGGCGACAGAGACGGGCTTATTTCTGCAAATACCCTTGGATCCTATGCTCACCTGCACGGAGCTGCATACAGGGAACTTGCAGGTTCTCTTGTAGAAGCTGCAAGAAAGTTTAGGGATTTCAGACCTGTTCCATAAGAAAGTTAAGGGATTCCATTATTTTTCTATTAGAAGGCTTATGGAATCCGGAACTTTTCTATGATTTTCTATGGATGTGATGATGCAGATGAATATTAGTAAGTTCATTGAGCCTGTGAAACCCCATAAATATAGACCTGAAGCCCTGTACATAGAAAAAACAATATTATATTAAGCCAGACTATTGAAGGCAGGATTATAGCAACCCAAACTGTTAAAACGACTTATTTTTATTTTATTTTCTCTTCAGGTGAACCTATTGAAAACACAACTTAAAGAAGACCGTGTCCTTGCCGGAAAGGAAGCGGTAACTGAGCTTTATAAAACCGGGTATTTCGGGCGCCTTAAAGAGGAAGGACTCGAACTCTCACTTGTAGAAGCCGCTTTTCTTCTGTCCAGAGGGAAGCTTGAGATTGAACTCGATGGCAAATTGCTTAATTTCAAAGCCTTTTTCGAACAGGCGTCTCAGAGGCAGCCCAATTTTGAATTAAAGTATATAGTATACAAAGACCTTAAAGAAAGGGGATACTATGTCCAGCCGTCAGCTGTGGATTTCAGGGTATATCCAAGAGGCAGTCATCCAGGCAAAAGTGCGGCAAGAATTTTTGTCCATGTCCAGTCGGAAAGGCAGTCTCTTCCCGTAAAACTTTTGCAGGAATCAGTAACCTCAGCAGAAAACGTACACAAGCAATTTATTCTTGCTGCAGTCGATGAAGAAAGTGACCTTACTTTTTACGAGGTTAAAACCGCAGCTCCTAAAGGAGAAATGCCTGAGCCTTATCCTGCAGTCAAAGCAGATGCAACTTTTCTTGAGGATAGAGTAATAGTCTGGGACGCTCATGCTTCCGAGAATCTGTATTTCAGGGACTTTTATGGGAAAATGCTGGACTCAGAAAGGTTGCAGCTCTCCCTGGTAGAGTCTCTTTATCTTTTCTCAGAGGGAGTGATAAAGATCCGAGACCGGAAAGGAAAGGTTTTTTCATTTGCTGAATTTGTAGAAAAAGCCTCGGAGATTGAGAGTTCCTTCCTCAGAAAATACAGTGTATATAAAAACCTCAGAAACTCGGGACATGTAGTTAAAACCGGTTTTAAATTCGGAACACATTTCAGGGTGTACAGAAAAGTAGAGTCAATAGAAAAACTTCCGCACTCAGAATATCTTGTAAATGCCATCCCTGCAGATTTCGAGTTCAGGCTTCCTGTCACGTCAGGAGCTATTAGACTTGCAAATAGCGTCCGAAAGACAATGCTTTTTGCAGTAGAGAAAGAGGATGAGGTTCGGTATCTGGAGATTGGCAGAATCAAAATGTAAAGCACACGAAGATGTTATTTCAGCTTTCAATCTTTCCTTAAAAATACATTATAAGAACAGGCTCTTCGATCGATGGTGATGTACATATGTGGGATATTATTGCAGTAGATATCTCAGGCAGGCATAAGATCAAAGAAGGGTATTATATGGTCTGTGCAGCAGCGGCTCTTACAGTCTCAGCTAACCATATCGAAAAGGTCAAGCAGATCAAGATCCTGCCTCTCTGGCTTAAAAGATCGCCCAGCCTGCTGGATATCGTGCAATTGATTGAGGATACGGCCGATCAGCTTTCTTTTGAGGGGACGATTGTGGCAGAAAAAGGGGATATGTACAATAAACCGAGATGGGTCCCCGAAAGTATGTTTTCCAGGGCTTTCAAATATCAGGAGTCTATTGCCGAGAGAACGGCAATAGAACTCGTACACCACGTTTCTTTGAGTGCCCGTAATTTACTGATTAACGAACTTCAAATTGAGGCATGAAAATTCCAGCAGAAAAAAAATCAGGAAACTCGAACAGAGTAATTCTCGTAAAAAGGACGTCTCCTAATGCTGACTTTGAACGTGAGGAATATCTCTTTCAGGAACTCAGAGAACTTGCAAAAGCTGCAGGTTATATTCCGGTTAGAGAGCTTACTCAGGTAAGATTTCCGGACTCCAGATACCAGCTAGGAAGAGGGAAAATAGAGGAACTTGCCGAACTTGTGGAAAGCACAGGTGCAGAGAAGGTTATTTTCTATAACAGGCTTTCTACAATGCAGCTTTTCAATATCTCGGAAATATGTGGATGTCCGGTTATAGATAAGTTCCAGCTGATCCTTGAGATTTTTGCAAAAAGAGCAACTACCTACCGCTCCAAGCTCCAGGTAGAACTTGCCAGGTTAAGATACGAAGTACCCAGGGCGAGAGCTGTTGTATCTCTCCTCAAAAAAGAGGAAAGAGCAGGATTTATGGGACTTGGGGATTACGAGGAGTCTTACGAACAGGATTTGAAGAAAAGAATTGCAAGAATTCAAAGTGAACTTGAGTCCGCAGAAAAGGATGACGAATCCCTCCGGGCTTTCAGACACAGGAAAGGCTTTTCATTAATTTCCCTTGCAGGATACACAAATGCAGGAAAAAGCACGCTTTTCAATGCTATTGTGAATGAAAGTGTTGAGGCAAAGGATATGCTCTTCACCACACTTGTGCCAACGACCAGAGCCCTGGATCTGGGGGGGAGAAAAGCTCTTTTGACAGATACAGTAGGGTTTATTGAAGACCTTCCTCACTGGCTGGTTGATGCCTTCAAGTCTACACTTAACGAGATTTTCCTCTCGGATCTGATTCTCCTTGTGGTGGACATAAGCGAAAAACCTGAGATGATCCTGCAGAAACTGTCTACAGCACACGATACCCTGTGGGACAGAATCCAGGGAGTTCCTGTCATTACAATACTTAATAAAACAGACCTGCTTGATGAGTCCGAGCTTGATTCTATTATGGAAAAGATCGGATACATGGCCCCAAATCCCGTCTTTGTCTCAGCAAAAGAAGGGAGTGGGATGACTGCATTAAAAGCAGAAATTATTAAACATCTGCCGGCCTGGACTTCCTGCTCTTTTTCCCTTCCGAACTCAGAAAAAGGAATGTCAATTCTTTCCTGGCTGTACGAAGAAGGGATCGTGCATAAGGTTGAGTACGGAGAGAGAATTCTGGTAGATTATGAGGCCAGGACAGAAATCATTAGCCGGGCTCAAGGTTTAATAGAAACTAAAGAAAACTGAAAAAAGGATTAAAAAAGCTAAAAATGATTGAAAAGGATTAAAAAAAGCTAAAAATGATTGAAAAAGCTGAAAAAAGCTAAAAAAGGCCAGAAACTCCTGAAAACTGAAAAGTTATGGGTTGTCTCCATGCTCTTCTGAGGAATAAAAAGCTTTTTCAATTTTATAAAAGCCGATGTAATATTACAAGAACATTTTCTAATATCCATTTCTCGGAAAGTTTTTTGCATAGCTCGAATATTGTTCGTATGTTCACGAAAGTTATTTATATCCATAAGTCGTTTGTTTACTTGCGAACGGGAGTCTACTGAAGACATCAGACCCTCCTAATATCCTAAACTATACCCCTAAAACCAGATTTTTTACAATGTGTTGCCCGTTCGCAATTCCTCCTTTTTGATTTTATTCCGTTTTTAAGGGATGTATCGTTCGCCCTATTGCGAACCAATGAGATGTTCTATTTACATACGCTACTTATATATCCCACTTTATTTTCTTACAGTATTAACTTCCAGAAAGGTTTTATTTCATGTGACTTTCATGTGACTTTTTTCTGTTTTCTTTGTTTCCGCTTCAAAATTTATATAAAATTTGGCTTTCATTTTAAAACTGGTATGAAATTCGATCTTCACGTACATTCCGAACATTCAAAAGACAGCAATTCAAGTCATGAAGACATCCTGCAGTTTGCCCTTAAAAAAGGGCTTGAAGGATTTGCTATCTGTGACCACGATACAGTTGAAGGTGGGCTTGCCTGTTCGGAAAAAGCCCTTGAAGCGGGCCTTGAGATTACAGTCATTCCAGGTGTGGAGGTGAGTTCTTCAAAAGGGCACATTCTGGTCCTTGGAATTAAAGAAAATATAGAGCCTCTCTTAAGCCCGGAAGAAACTATCCGCAAAGCCCGAAAACTTGGCGGCACTGTTATTGTCCCTCACCCCTTCAAGCGCAGTTCTCATGGGATAGGAAGTTTTGAAGGGCTTGATATTGATGCGGTTGAGGTTTTCAATTCCCGCTGCCTTTTTAATGGAGCCAACAGAAAAGCCTTAATTGAAGCAAAAAGGCTAGGAATCCCTGCTGTTGCAGGAAGTGACTCCCATATTCCAGAAATGGTAGGGCAGGCATATACAGAAATTGACGCATCTGAAAATACAGTAGAAGATGTACTGAGGGCAATAAGAGAAGGTAAAGTTGCCCCTGCAGGAAAAAACACGCCTGCTCCGATAATCCTGAGACAGATGTCAGGAAGTGTAAAGAGAAAACTGAAAAAGAAGTTATTGGGAAGGATTTAAAAATGGATTGAAAAGTCTTGGAATGACTTTGCATCCAATTTCCGTTCTTTAAATTCAATAATTTCCGTTCTTTTAATTCAATAATTTTTTTCTTGGAATTTCTTGTAAGAATCTGCGTTTATAAACTCTTATTACATAATTGTCTATTTTTTGAGATTCACCCTCTGGAATCTTATATAATATTGCATTTATATGGGATTTGAAGAAAAGTTTTGAAGAAGAGTTATTTTAGGATTAACATATTTTCTATTTTTTTATTTATGTTAATATTAAGTAAGTGGACTGTTTTTAAAGAAAAAAGGGAGGTACTCAATCTATATAAATTTAAGGATAACTTAATAAAATTTAAAATTAAAAGACAATTTAAAAATTAAAATATAGATAATAGATTATATTTTCCCCCTTATTCAAATAAATAAAATAGTTATTATCATTATTCGTAATATTTGACTATAGAAATTGATATATATTGACAAAATAATCAGAAAATCAAATATAATGGATTATGGGGGAAAATTATTGGGGAAAAAAGCAAATATAATTTATATTTTTATATCAGTGATCATTATAGGTAATTTACTAACCACAATTGCCTGTGCAAAAGAAACAGATTTCTTGAAAACAGACGATAAATTGAGTTTAAATTCATCCATACAACACATAAAACTACAGATAGGAAACATAGACAAAGAAAATGCCACAGAGATAAGTGAAAAACTTTCTAGCGATTTGCTCCAGCTTGGTGATATGAATATCTCGCCAGCAATCAAGAGCGAAATCACTTACAGAAAAAGCACATCAATGTCTTCAACATTAACTGACGACAGTGTGTATGTTTATATCTGGATTAACCCGGATTTCAGTACGAGTTATGTTGATCCATACGTAATTGAAGTAACAGAAAGAGATGAAAAGTACCACCTTGCAGTTGCATGGGTAAAAATCGATGCCCTTGAAACCCTTGCTTCTCTGGAAGGAGTTCGAAGTATTCAGACTGTAACTCCTCCAATAACGAACATTGGAAGCATTACCACAGAAGGAGATTTCATTCATGAATGCTCAAACCTTCGAAATAGTAATGGTCTGACAGGACAGGGGATAAAAATCGGGATAATTTCAGATGGTGTCGACAACCTTGCTACGGCAGTCAATTCAGGCGACCTTCCCTCAAACGTGCATGTTATAAGGAACGCACGGGGAGGAGACGAAGGGACTGCTATGCTTGAAATTGTCCACGATATCGCGCCTGGTGCAGAACTGTATTTTCATGACAGTGGAGTAAACAGGCTCGAATTCAATAACGCGGTTGATTCCCTTGTAAATCAAGGGTGCACTGTAATCTGCGATGATGTTGGATGGGCTGATGAACCCTATTTTGAAGACGGAATTGTGGCTTCTCATCTTAAAGAAGTACTTGCGTCCAAGGATATAATATATGTAAGTTCGGCAGGTAATGATGCAGCTTCCCATTATCAGGGAATTTTCTATAATGACATTAATAACGAGAACTGGCACGATTTTAGCACAGGAAGTAGCGATTACAAATACCTTTACGTGGAAATCCCACCATATGAAAGTGTTGACGTTTGGTTAAATTGGAATGATCCGTGGACTGCTTCTTCTAATGATTATGATTTATACTTATTCAATTACGAAAATGGAGAACAGATGGGTTTAAGCAGAAATATACAAACTGGAACGCAAGCTCCTTTTGAACACATATATTATACCAATCTAGGCTCTAAGCCTCTAACTGCCACAATAAGTGTTTACAAATACTCAGGAGTTCCAAAAACCTTAGAAGTTTATATATGGGCCAGTGATGGCACAAAGAAGTACAATTATAATATTGTGCCTGGGGATTCTATATTTGGTCATCCTGCACTTCCTGATGTTATCTGTGTGGGAGCAATTAGAGCAAGTTCTACTATAAAGGATATTGAATATTTTTCATCTAGAGGACCTGTAACAATTGTTAGTCCTGCCTATGAGATTCGGCAGAAACCAGACATTTGCGGCATTGATGGCGTAAGTATTACAGGCGCGGGCGGTTTTTCCAAACCTTTCTACGGAACCAGTGCATCAGCGCCGCACATAGCAGCTCTTGTTGCCCTTGTATGGAGTGGATATCCTGAAAAAACAGGCCGCGAAATCAAGGAGATGCTTTACTCCACAGCCACTGATCTGGGAAATCCTGGATATGACAATGTTTTTGGCTATGGTCTTGCGAGTGCAGATAAGATGTATAAGAGCGGAATTTCCCAATCAACTGTAAATACAGATACAGCAGGAGTTTACGATAACAAAGGGACATGGGCACTCTGGAACCCGACTACAAATTCAGCGAAAATTGTAGGTTTTGGCTGGACTAATACCCAGCCAGTGGCGGGAGATTGGGATGGAGATAAGGTGACTGAAGTAGGCATATACAACATTGCAGGTAACAATTTCTTCATCCGGAAAGATTCAGGCCCCGAAGTCATAGGCCTCGGATGGGCAGGAGTAAGCCCTGTCGTTGGAGACTGGAATGGAGACGGAAGCGATAGTGCTGGAGTCTATGACAATGCAGGTACATGGGCACTATGGAATACCGGCAAAAAATCGGCAGACATTGTGGGTTTTGGATGGGCAGGGACAAAACCAATAGTTGGAGACTGGGACGGAGATGGTGTGACAGAAGTGGGAATATATAACACTGCAGGGAACAATTTCCTGCTAAAAACGAATGCCGGATTTGAGGTAATAGGGCTTGGATGGCCTGGTGTTACCCCTGTTGTCGGAGACTGGAATGGAGACGGAAAAGATGAAGTAGGCGTGTACGACAACAAAGGCACATGGGCGCTCTGGAACACAGGTACAAAGTCGGCAGGTATTGTCGGTTTCGGATGGGCAGGAACTCAGCCCTTTGTGGGAGACTGGGATCAGGACGGGATAACAGAAGTTGGAATATATAACACTGCAGGGAATAATTTCCTGCTTCAGAAAGATTCCAGCTTTAACATAATTGGACTCGGATGGGCAGGAGTTAGCCCATATGCAGGACGCTGGGGATAAAATCCCAGCATTCATATTTTGATCCAGTTTTAATCTTTCAGCTGGGAAATAAAAATAACCGGAATATAAGATTAATATCTGGTGGCAGTTTCTATACTGATCGAAATAATCTCTTATACTTTCGGCAATTAAAAACGTATAATTTTCTAATTTTTTTAAAAAATGTAAATTGTAAATTTTAAAAACTGGGAATTAAGATAGCGAAAACTGTACACTAAAAAAATTGGAGGAAATTTTATTTAATTAATTTCTTTTAAGTTCATTTTCATTTACCAGGATCTAAATTAATATTTGAAGAGGCAACCCTGATGATTATAGTAGAGGAAAGATATAAGGTCTTAAACCACCAATATCTTTTTGAATTTTTGGAGAAGTTCGAAGATGTCTATCAGAAAACGATTATTATTTATTGATATTTTAAAAATAATCGGTGTTAGCTGCGTACTATTCTGGCACCTCTTTTTTAATACGGGTAACTTCGTATGGTTTTTGCCGCTTTATGGAATGATACATCCCGGCGGGATAGGTGTCATTTTATTTTTAATTGCAAGTGGTGCAGCTTTAACTTATAACCAGTATAATTTCAATGGTGGAAAAAACATTCTAATTTTCTATTATAAACGTCTAATGAGGGTCTATCCAGCTATGTGGATGACGATCCTGTTTATATTTTTATTATTTCCTTCGCTCTTTGAAAATATTGATTACACAAAATTAATACAACAGATAACAGGATTTTACTATTATTTCAATAAGGATATTCCTGAAATCAATTCCTCTTTATGGTTTATCGGACTTATAGTCATCCTGTATATATTATACCCATTATTATACTACATAATAAGAAAATATAGATATTATGGTTTTATAGGCATTTTCACAATTTCAATGGCAAGTCGTATTTATTTATACGATAATCCAGGATTTCTTGGATATAATAGCTTATTTTATTTTGGAGCAATCCCGAACTTATGGGCATTCTGTCTCGGTATATTTATTATAACAATAAACGCATACCCAAAATTCGAATCAAAAAATTTCTTCATAAAAGAACTATCTAACCTGTCATTTTATGTCTATCTTATACAATTTGCAATTATTCCATTTTATAGTCTGAGCATACCTTTATTTGTTATAGAACTTTTATTCTCTTCATATATGTTGATGCTCACAGATAATAAAATAAATGAGTATTTATTGTCATTAAAATTACCTTTAGTTAAACTCGTTAGAGTATTGTTTCACAACAAGACCAGTAATCTCGAATAATTCAGTTTAACGTCATGGATTTGGATTAGCAGAAGCTACACTATGCGTAGGATGCGGGGATAAATTCCCGCATTTTTTGATTTAACTTCAATGATTCACGCGGAAAATAAAAAATCAAATTGCTCAGTTTTTTGTCAGGGCATCCAGTAACTGCAAATACTTCATTTCCACTTTTTCCCAGGTATAGTTCTTTTTAATGTATTCTCTTCCATTCTCTCCCATTTTCTTCAGGACTGTGGGATTTGAGCAGAGAAAATTCAGGCATTCTGAGAATTCATCGTAATTCTGATACCAGAGACCTGCATTACTTCGGGTGCAGTGGCCTTTTAGAACCTCGCATTCCCCATTTACAAGTACTGCAGTCCCACAGCCCAGAGATTCGAGAGTTACCAGGGATAAACTTTCATATGGAGAAGGCATGATCAATAGCCTGGCATTTTTCAAAAGAGAATATTTTTCAGCTTCGGAAACAAAACCGAGATATTTAATCTTATCATGCTTGGGAACGCCTATGACATCATATCCTGCGAGAACCAGATCGGGCATCTCTCTGAAATCCTTCAGTAACTTTAAATAATATTCAAATAGCTGGTAACAGCCTTTTGAACCTTCAATCCTGCCAAGATAGAGAATATAATCCTGATTTTTCAAATTTTTATATTCAGAGATGGACTCAGGCAGTTCAATTCCGCATCCGACAGTATCAAAGATTTTTTCTTCCTCTTTAAAACCTGTTTTTACTTTAATTAATTTTTGTTCTTCAGGAGTGCTGTATATAACACCCCTTACAAGGTCGAACATTTCTTTTGTCGTGCCTAAATCAAGTGCAGGATCATTCTCCGCAAATGGAGTGAGGAGGGCTTTGCCTCCCAGTTCCCTTATCCCATAGTAACTGGGATAATATCTGAAAGTAAAAAACATAAAAGCATCGTAATTCTCTTTATTTTGTGATATGTATTCAATAATTTTCGGACAGTAAGGTCCCTGTTCATCTATCCACGAAATTTCATCTTCCCGACTGTGAGCAGCAAAAAAAGCCTTTTCCTGAATTTTACTGTGTTTATTCAGATCACGGGTTTTTGAATTTTTAAACCGGCGTACTGAGACGCCATTTATAGTTTCGGTTCCTTCTGTATATTCATTTTTCCACGTGTGATAATCTTTTGCACAGGTGGTAAGAATTTCAATTTGATGGTATTTACTCATGTGTTCTGCAATCAGTCTGGTAAGGTATTCTGCTCCCCCGACTATGTCTTCCCCGTACCTCTGTACAACGAATGCAAGTTTCAAATTAATTCCCCCCTTTTAATTTTTCTATGATAGATTGTGATATTGTTTCCCAGGAGTATTTTTGTTCAACCAGCTTTCTTGCGTTTGTTCTCAGGTTTTCTTGCAATTCTTCGCTCGCCAGTAATCTGGAAATTTTTGTGGGGAACTCTTCGGAAGAACAGATAAGAGAATGTACTTCGTTTTCAAGATCCAGACCTCTTGCCCCTATATGGGTACTGATAACAGGAATTCCCGCGCTCATATAGTCCAGCATCTTTAGGTTTGTACCTGATCCGCTGAACATAGGGTTGATAGCGAGATCTGCAAGCTTATAAATCTCGTACTTCTCTTCTTCATCAACAGTTCCAAAAGCCAGAATGTTTTTGGGAAGCTTTCCGTATTCGTTGAGATAATAATCTTTCACGCTCCCAACTACTAAAAATTTATATTCCTTATATTTTCTGGCCAGCTCATCAGTTATAAATTTTAAAGCCTCAAGGTTTGGAGGGTGCCAGCTCCCAACAAAAAGAATAGTTTTTGACCCCGAAAGTCCTGTAAGTTCCTTTTGCTTCTCTCTATCTTCCCTATTGATGAAATGTATCCTGAAAGTGTCAACTCCATTCGGAGTAACCAGAATCTTCTCCGGCTCTGTCCCGTAGATTTCAATAAGATTTTCTTTATCTTCCTTTGATGTACAGAGCACCAGATCTGACCTTAAGGATGCTTCTTTTTCGGCATTATAGATTTTAGTTAAACACGTGGAATCTTTTATGTAATCCTTTTTAAGCAAATATTCGAGATTGTGCGCTTCATAGATTACTGTCTTATCACTGCCAATAAATTTATTTAAAGGCCACAGATAGGGATGTGAAAAAATTATAATATCGGAATCTACTGCTAATTTTTGTACATTTTCTACATATTCTTTTGAGAACTCAACCAAATCTATCATAGCCGCATCATAAAGGTTTACACCTGCTTTTTTCTCAGCTTCCCACTGATGCCTGGCGTGTTCTATACTCTGAGGGATGCAGATTTGTTTTAAACCGTTATCCAGAATCAAATTCTCATATTGCTTGTTGGATTCAATAATCGAACAAATCGTCACGTCAAATTCTTTTGCAAGCAAAGAATAGATATTATACAGCCTGTGCTGTCCTCCTCCTCTAGGAGGATAGCATGAATAGGTAGATAATACAAGAATTCTTTTTCGATCCGGGTCAGGAGGGATTTTTTGATTTATGGATCCTTCTGCAATAGATCTCTTTTCAACAGATCTGTCTCCAACAGGCATATTTTCAATATATCTTTTTTGAATAGATACCTCTTCAACAGATCTCCCCTGACCAACTAAAGAAGAAGCAAAATCTTTCCAGGTTATATTTTCAACATTCTGATAAGCAGCTAAACCCATTGTTCTGGAAACATCCGGATTTTCGATAAGATAATTTATTTTTTCAGCAATTTTTTGAGGTTTCGGTTCTACAATATACCCTGTTCTGGAATCTTTAACGAATTCCAGAGGGCCCCCACTATCGTTTGCAGTGATTACCGGCTTTTTACTCATCATTCCTTCAATTGTAATCAGACCGTAGTCTTCATCATAAGGAACGAAGAGAATTGCAAGGGAGTTTGAATATAATTGTGTGAGTTCAGCTTCACTTACAAAACCAAGGAATTCTATTCTGCTGTCAGATTCGGCCATTTTTTTGAGCCTTCCTTCCTCCGGACCAGCCCCCGCAATTTTTAATTTTATATCATAAGGGACATATTTCATCGCCTCCAAAAGAAGGTCAATGCGTTTTGGCCCATCAAGACGGCTTGAGGTAAAAAGATAAGTATAACTGTTACATTCGAATCCTTCTATTTTTGTTGGAGGATAACTTACTTTTACTTCCACATTTGAAGGGAAATAATCTTTTCTGTTTTTTACGTTTTCTGACATTGTGAGATATCTATTAACCTTTTCAGGTGCGAGTGCATATTCATCAAAAAAGTGGATAATTTCCCGGATAAAAGGTCCAGGAAATTTGAATACCTCTTTATCGTACTTATTTTGTTTCGTTTTCAACTCAAAAAGCCTTTCAAATATCATGTCAACATTCTGTTCGGTTTTATTTTCGTTCTGGATAAGGTCCAGAATCTCCTTAACAAGGCCGGTTCTTAGTCTGGATGGAACAGAATAAGGTTCGTTACAGAAATGATAGGTATCAAACAA
Organism: uncultured Methanosarcinales archaeon; assembly: GCA_964560735.1. Classification (GTDB taxonomy): domain Archaea; phylum Halobacteriota; class Methanosarcinia; order Methanosarcinales; family Methanosarcinaceae; genus Methanosarcina. Next base: position 20,601 of record CAZLNG010000009.1, read on the forward strand.
TCCACGTAAATGATGCACCATATAAACTGTATGGTTCTGGTGTTTAAGCATCCATGAAGGATACTTCGTAGAAATTACCATATCAAAATAAGAGAGATCAAGCTTATGGAAATTATAATAGGCGTCAACCAAATTCCAGAAATTATTTTCTTTGATTGGAATTTTTATCAATTCGCATTGATGGGGGGTATATTTGTTTATTGAATTTTGCATTCCCAAAAAAAGTGATTCTGCTCCTCCAAGAGTAAAAGGCACAGGACTTGGCGCAACGATTGCAATTTTCATTATTTTCACCGCTACTTCTTATTTCACCGCTACATCCTATTTTTCACAGTCACTTCTTACCAATTACGGCATAATCCTGTGCCCCAAAGAGGATACCATTCAGTTTATCGATGTTATGGTTATAGGTCTCAAGATATTGTAGAGCCCATTTTTCCAGATGATCGTTCAAGGGAACTTTTTGTAACCTTAATTCCTCTGATACCGGGGAAAAGAACCTGGCATCCACATCTCTGAATCCGGATGAGGTTAACAGAAACTTGAGAGTTTCCGGATGTATCGGTTTTTTATGAGTCATATCTATGTAAAAATTAGCAAATGATACCAGAGAAAGTGGATTTACGGTTTCTACAAAAATATAATACCCATACTTGAGTTTCTGGAAACATAAGTTAAGCAGCTTAATCAGATAATCAGGTTCTAGGTGCTCAACCACCTGATCGATGAAAATTCCGTCAAGGCTCTTATCCTCAAGTTTTTCCAGATACGAAAGTGCTTCTTCTTTCACCACATTCAGTCCTTTTGAAAGGCAGTAATCCACCATTGTATCGTCAATGTCAATGCCTTTTGCACCAATACCCTGCTCTTTTGAGAGTTCAAGAAACTCCCCTCTCCCGCAGCCGATATCCAGAACATTAGAGCATCCTAAGAAATAATTCATAAAATTAGACTGCCTTTGTTTTATATCTTCTCTTGAACCCCTGAACTGCTCTTCAAATCTGAAATAATTAATATCTAAATCACTTGAGTCAGAAATTTCAGTTTCTTTATTTATGTGACCTTTTATATGGCCTTCCTCTATCCTGCTGTCAAGAATCTGGGCTAACCATGCCTTTTTTTCGATGTCCAGGTTCATTGAAGAAATAATAAAGTTAACTTCTTCCTTTATGCTAATATCCATTTCAGATTTGAGCTGCTCCACCCTACTCTCGAGTTCAGACTTAAGCTGCTCGATTTCATCCCCAAATTCCGGTTTAAGCTGCTCTATCTTCGAATCCATTTCAGCTCGAAGCTGATCTATCTTATCGTTATAGTAGCTGAACCTACCTGCAACATCATTGAAAAGGCGAGTTGTGCTCGCATTAAATTCTTTTTGCTTCCAGACAATGGGATCTATATACCGCCTGACCTCTCCATGAACCAGCTCTCTACCTCCAACCAGAAATTTTCCTACGACCGGACGATGAGAACTGATGAAATAACTGTTATTCTGGATATCCCAGTTTGAGTTCAGGTACTCCAAATCTCTCTGGATTTTGCTCCCATTTAGAGATGCTTCAGGGAAAGAGTCTTGTTGAAGGTTTTCAATACTTTTTTCTGGAAAACTCCCTGCTCCTTTCCTCTTACAGATGTTTTCCCTTATTTTTTTCATTATCTCTTCAACGTTGATTTCGTCTTCATTAATTTCAGCACTGTTGTTGAACTTATCCATAAATTTCACATCCCGAACTCAGATTTTCCAGTTGCAGGGAACCTCGAAAATCCCGACATCTCTACAGGTTGGAAATACATCAAAAGAATACTGCTTATCATGCCAGTCGTAAGGTTTCTGGTCATGGGTATGTACTGCTACTGTAAGTAGAAATCTTCCAGTGATCATAGGGATCCTCTCTACCACGAGGTCAAGATGCCCCTTACCTTCAAGGGAAGCAAGCTCTACATTTTTTAATTCCGTATTTGTTCCAAAAAGATTCTCGCCGTTTTCTGAGTAAAGAGCAATGCCGAATACCGGATCAGAGACTTTTTTATATGCATGATAGAAAATTCTTATCGTCATTGGGTCAAAAGAGTTAAATCTGGAGCTCCTGTTGCCAAATTTATCATAAAACTCTACATTTATGATCTCGACTGTTCGGTCTCCCCACCTAGAAGTTTTATCCTCAGGTTTTACTTCCTGCTCAGCAGGCTCAGCCTCATTTTCCCATCCACTGTTTTCCGATCCATTGATTTCCGAGTCATTATTTTCCGCTTCGTTTATACCGCCCGAAACAGGGGCTTCTTCTCCACCACCGTACACGTAGCGGTCGATTACTTCTCCAGTATTCCCTAAAGCTACCTGCTCTCCTTTATTTAGAAGTAGGGTTCTATCGCAAAACCTTCTTACTGCCCCAAGGTCATGCGAAACAAAAATAATTGTGACGCCTTCTTTTCGATACTGGCTCAGGACATCCAGGCACTTTTGTTGAAATTCCATATCCCCTACAGCCAGTACTTCATCCATTAAAAGGATCTCAGGATCGGTTTGAATAGCCGTTGAAAAAGCAAGTCTTACCTGCATGCCCGATGAAAAATTTTTAAGTTTCGTATCCCTGAATTTTTCAAGTCCTGCGAATTCAATAATATCGTCAAGTTTATCATTAATTTCTCTTCTTTGCATACCCATAATAGTTGCATAAATTTTAATATTCTCAGCAGCTGTTAGATCAGCCTGGAAACCAACTCCAAGTTCAAGGAAAGGAGTGATTTTCTTTAGGGCAGTTACTTTTCCTGAGGATGGGCGCAGGATATTTGCAATAATTTTCAATAAAGTACTCTTTCCGCTTCCGTTCTCTCCGATAATTCCAAGAGCTTCCCCTTCTTCAACTGTAAAATTAATGTCTTTAAGTGCATGAAATGTTTCGTAGGTTGGAGGTTTGAAGGCTCCGGTAAAAGTTTCAAATATAGTCGTTCTTTTTTCATGGGGAATGCGAAATGTTTTATGCAAATTCTCAACTTCGATTGCAGCCATCAGATTTCCTCCGCAAATCGGGGTTCTAATCTGGAAAAAATAATGTATCCGACAAAAAGGAAGATTATTGCTGAAAGGAACATAAATAAAAGATCTTCAGCTTTAGCTGGAGATGAATAAATAATGGTATCCCTTGCAGAAATAAGAATCCTTGCAACTGGATTCAGCAGGACAAATTTCTGTAGGTTCTGAGGAAATATGTCGATAGTATATAGGATAGGAGTTGCAAAATATCCGATTTGCAAAAGAACCTGCCAAATAAACTGTACGTCCCTGTAAAATACATTCAGTGCAGAAAGCGCCAGAGAAAGGCCGAGTGAAATTATGAAGAGGCAGAATAGAATAAACGGCGCATAAATCAGGTTAATGGAAATCGGGACCCTGAAAAGTACCATAAACATTATAAATATCAAAGATTCGAAGATGCTCATAAGCAAAGCTGTGACGCATGAAGAAATAACAAAAATATCTCTTGGAAAGTAAATTTTCTTAACCATGCCCGGTTTTCCTACTATAGAAAACATTCCAATGGTAGTAGCTCTGCTTAAAAACCCCCATAAAATAATTCCAAGAAGTAAAAACAGCTGGTAATATTCTACCTGGACTTTCATCAGGTTAGAAAAGACCACATATAAAACTAAGAGCATAAGCATGGGTTCTAGAAGAGACCATAAATAACCCAGTATAGAATTTTTATATCTTAATTTAAATTCGCTCCATGCCAGTTGCCAGATAAGATTCCTGTAGTCATGAAGCTCTCTTAAATGCTTAACGATCATTTTTTTACCACATTTTTCATCTTTTCAGTAAAAATCGAAAGGTCAAAACGCCTTGCCTGCTCAAAACAGGCATCTCTGTATTTTTCAGGTTCACGGGATATGAATTTGACAGCTTCTACAACACTATGGACATCTGCCTTTATAAGAAGACCCGTCTTTTCAGTAACTGTTTCTCTAAATCCACCCTCGTTTACCGCGACTACAGGCTTTCCACTTGCCATTGCTTCTACAGGAGTAAGGCCAAAGTCCTCGTCAAGGGCTGTGCATATGAAACCTTTGCACCTGGCGTAAAGGTCAATCAATTCCTGTTCCGAGACCTCGCCAAGTATTCTCACGTTGTCAGGTAGTTTATTACTTATAGTTTTTGCATACCTTTCAGCATGATCCCCTTTTGCATATCCACCTACGATAATTAGTTTTTCATCAGGCATTTTACTAAAAGCTTCTATCTGTAACTCGACTCTTTTTTCAGGGTAAAGCCTGTTTACCGAAAGCCAGAAATCTCCGTACTCTTTAAATTTAAACTTTGAAACCTCAACGGGGGGATAAATTATGTCAGCATTTCTGTGATGATATTTCTCAATTCGTTTCTGAGAATTTTTTGAAATAGTGACAATCTGGTCAATCTTATTCACCGACTTTTGATCCAGCCACCTGTGCCCATGCACCCAGACACGGAAAGCCTGTCTGGTAATAAAATCCTGTCTCTGTAAGAAGGTATCGTAGAGATCGTAAAAAGGCCTTACAGGTGTGTAGCAGTACCACATATTTGGATGATGCTTATAGGCTGCATAATGGCTCCAGTTTCCTGTGAAGATGAAGAAATCATAATCATTCGAAAAATCGCAAGAGTAAAACTTTTCAGTTGCAGAAATCTGTTTTAGAGGAGGAATTTTCCTTGTATGCCCGAGGGACATTACATTTACTTCGTTATCAAGTTTATCAACTGCATCCAGATCTGTAGTGATAATATCAGCGTTCAATAACTTTGCCAGGGTGATGACAACTTTTTCTCCACCGCCAATGGCTCCGAAGTAATCATGAAAGATAGCTGTTTTCATATTTGTTCTCATTTTTTAAATTATTTCACGTTAAATTTAAATTGAGATTTATATGTGTTTCGAAGCGATCTTCACTTGAATAAAAATTCAGTTATTAATTGCTGCTAAATGTAGTTACTTTTAACAGCCAGGTTTCAAAGGTGAACTTTTTGACCCCATCGGGAAATAGTTTTCATCCAGAATGAAGGACTTAGCAAGAAGAAACCCATTATATCCTTAGAGATCTTACAGAGTAATAACAATTTAGTGTGAAATTAACAAAAATATAGTACATCAATTAGTTTATATAGATTAAGAAGATATGCTTTTTGCAAATGGAGCTACGTTTTTAAGAATAATAAATGTCCTATCTTCTGTAACATAACAATTGGGAGTAAAATAGGGTGATTCCTTGACAAAGGTCGCACTGATAACAGGTATAACAGGCCAGGATGGCACATACATTTCAAAACTTTTATTAGCTAAGGGGTACGTAGTGCATGGAATAAGAAGAGAATCTTCTACCAGGACAGAAGATAAGGGCATAGAACAGAAAAATGAGAATCTTCATTTTCACTCCTGCGACATGACCGATTATTCGAAGCTCTTAAGAATTGTTCAGGAGGTTTGTCCGGATGAGATATACAATCTGGCGGCTCAAAGCAATGTCCAGGTTTCTTTTGATCGGCCCGAATATACCGCAGAAATTAATGCTCTCGGCACCCTGCGCCTCCTTGAAGCCATACGTACTCTCGGGATGGAAAAGAAAACAAGGTTTTTCCAGGCTTCTACCGGCGATTTATTTGGGAACTCGCCTGAAATCCCGCAAAATGAAAACACTCCCTTTCACCCCCGAAACCCTTATTCTGTGTCCAAATTGTATGCTTACTGGATTGCCGTAAATTACCGTGAAGCTTATGATATGTTTGTCTGCAACGGTATCCTGTTCAATCACGAATCCCCAATAAGGCCAGAAGTCTTTGTTACGAGAAAGATTACCAGGTCTGCAGCCAGGATAAAGAAAGGCTTCCAGAAGAAGCTGTATCTTGGAAATTTGAATGCAAAAAGAGACTGGGGTTTTGCAGGAGACTATGTTGAAGCTATGTGGCTCATGCTGCAGCAGGATAAGCCGGACGATTATGTAATTGCAACAGGGGAAACACATTCAGTTGAGGAAATGGTGACATTTGCATTTAAAGAGGTCGGAATAGAAATTGAATGGGAAGGAGAAGGGCTTGAGAAGAAGGGAAAAAATGCTGAAACAGGTGAGATCCTGATTGAGGTGGACCCCCAATTTTACAGGCCTCTTGAATCAAGTTTATTAGTCGGAAATTCTTCAAAAGCCAGAAAAAAGCTCGGATGGTTGCCCAGGGTAAATTTTGAAGAACTTGTCAGAATGATGGTCAAAAACGATCTGGAACTAGTAAAATATTAAAAGTTTATTTGCTTAAAATTGCGTGGTAAAAATGTCTAAGGTCGCATTACTTACAGGTGTAACCGGGCAGGATGGAGCATACCTTGCCGAACTTTTGTTAAATAAAGGATATACTGTGCATGGAATGCACAGACGATCGTCACTGAGTAACACAGGACGTATAGATAACCTCCTGAAAGATCCGCATCAAGAGGACTGTAAATTCTTTTTGCATTATGGAGATCTGACAGACTCAGCAAATGTTATCAGGCTTATTAAAGAGACAGAGCCTGATGAAATTTACAACCTTGGAGCCCAGAGCCATGTCCAGGTTTCTTTTGAAACTCCGGAATATACCGCAAACTCGGATGGGCTTGGAGTTCTTCGAATTCTGGAAGCAATCAGGATTCTCGGACTGGAAGACAAATCGAAATTTTATCAGGCATCGACCAGCGAATTGTTCGGGAAAGTGCGTGAGGTCCCCCAAAAGGAAACAACTCCTTTCTACCCCCGCAGTCCCTATTCAGTAGCTAAACTGTATGCTTACTGGATTTCTATAAACTACCGTGAAGCATATGATATGTTTACCTGCAACGGTATCCTGTTTAATCACGAATCTCCCTTGAGAGGAGAAACTTTTGTTACCAGAAAAATCACAATCGCTGTAGCAAATATTAAGAAAGGACTTCAGGAGAAACTGTACCTTGGAAATCTCAATGCCAAGCGTGACTGGGGATTTGCAGGTGACTATGTGGAAGCCATGTGGCTCATGTTACAGCAGGATGAACCCGACGATTATGTTGTAGCGACAGGGGAAACTCACTCTGTCAGGGAATTTACGGAACTTGCATTCAGGGAAGCTGGCATTGACCTTGAATGGGAAGGCGAAGGAGTTAACGAGACCGGCAGGGATATGGAGAGCGGAAAAGTGCTCGTAGAAGTCGATCCGATGTTTTACAGACCTACTGAAGTGGACCTGTTAATAGGAGATTCTTCAAAAGCCAGGGAGAAACTCGGATGGAAACCGAAAGTGAGTTTTGAAGAACTGGTAAGCATGATGGTAAAAAACGACCTGAAATAAATACCTGTGAAAGAATGGAAAGTAGTGGGGGGATAAGGAATGTTTTTATTAAAAAATCTGGTTACTAAAGTTGGTAAAAGTTATAATTATTGAAAAAAAATGTGAGTGAAATGGAGAAGTCAGAAAAAACCTGTCAAAACAAAAATGCACGAAAAAAAGATTCAAAAGAGATCTTCGTGCTTGTAGCTGCTCTCTTAGCCGGCTTCATCATGCGCATGCTCTCGTATGCCTCAGTTACTGCAAAAGGGGGCATAACCTTCGCGGGATATGATGACTTTTATCATATGCGCCGCATAATATATACAGTTCATAATTTTCCTCACACCCTAAATTTTGATTCTTACATTAACTTTCCTTACGGTTTTGAAATCGGATGGCCTCCTTTCTTTGATATTTCAGGTGCCCTGCTTGCAAAAATCCTGGGAGGAGGACAGCCTGACCTGCATACCATTGAATTTGCAGGAGCATTATTACCGGTGCTTCTCGGAACCCTGACAATAATTCCACTTTATATAGCAGCTAGCTCTGTTTTTGACAGAAAGACAGGACTTCTTGGAGCTTTTATTTTTGCAGTTATTCCAGCTCATCTGTACATATCCCGCTTTGGGGCAGCTGATCACCATGTAGCAGAAGCACTTCTCTCGACTGCAGCTTATGCATGTTTCATACTTGCCTTGAAAATTGCGAGTAAAAAAGACCTTTCTTTAAATTCGCTCAAGAATATATCGTCAGAGAAAGATCTAGTAAAATCGCTGGTTCTGTCAGCAGCTTCAGGACTCTTTCTCTCACTTCTGATTTTTACATGGGTAGGAGGGCCGATCTTCGTAAGCTTTATCGTGTTATATGCATTCATACAGACCACAATCGACTTTAAAGCAGGGAAAAGGTCCGATTATCTTTTCATGTGTTCTATCGCATGCATTTTTGCAACGCTTATTTTTACTATCCCCCTGACAGCCGGATCAGTGCGTTCAGGTCTGGAAATGAGTGCAGTGTACATTTCCTGGTTTCAGGTATTCTACGTGCTCAGTATGCTGGCTGGCACTATTATTCTCTGGGGATTTTCCCTGTATATATCAAAAAGAAATCTGGACTGGAAACTTTATCCAGGAGTTTTGATACTGGTTTTAGGCGCAGGCATTTTGTCTTTGCGTATTTTTTCCCCTGAATCTTACTCTTTTATGATAGAAGGGCTGCGGTTCTTTACAGGAAAAGGTGAATACATAGGGACAATTTCCGAAGCAGTGCCCTTATTTTTGACAGCACAGGGAAAACTTGATTTTGGACCGGTACTGGGAAGTTTCGGACTTACTTTCTTCACAGCTTTAGCAGCTTTCTTCCTGCTAGGGCTGGAGTGTAAAGGAGAGAAATCAAAACCAGAAAGAGTTTATTTCCTCTTATGGACAGTTTTTTTGGTGTATCTCACTCTCTCACAAAGGCGTTTTTCATATCTGCTGTCGGTCAATGTTTCAATCCTTTCCGCATATTTTCTATGGGTCCTGCTTGAAGCTCTCGACTTCGAAACAGAAGTAAGAAAACTTATAAAACCCGGACAAAAGGCTGACAAAAATATTTCTAATCTTCATGCTGGAAAAGATACGAAGTTGAAGATGAAATCAAAAGCAAAAACAAAGAATGAGCCAGCAAAAGTTGGATCATTAAAGAGCAAATCGGAGTTAAAGAATACTCCAAATCCTGATTACTTTAAAATTATCTCATCACTTGTCCTGATAGGACTTATCTTTGTTCCCTGTATATGGGCAGGAGCAGCTTTTGCAAAAAGCGTAAGTTCAATTGACAGCACCTGGCAGGATTCTCTTAAGTGGTTAGAAAGCTCCACCCCCGAAACTTCTTATTACCTTCAGCCTTCACAGACTCCTGAATATGGAGTTCTGAGCTGGTGGGACTACGGAAACTGGATAATTTACCTTTCCAAGCGGCCAGCAGTTTCAAATAACTTCCAGACAGGAATTAACGATTCTGCAAACTTTTTTATAACTGGCTCCGAACAGGAAGCAAAAGCAGTTATAGATAAACTCAAAGTAAAATACGTAATAACCGACACATTGATGGCAAATGGCAAATTTCCAGCTATCACTGAACTCGCTGGAAAAGATATTGGAGACTACTACGAGATCAAAACGATCAAAGGAAAAACAGGCCTTCAGACCAGTGTGACCCCCAAAAACAAATATTTAAATACTCAGGTATATAAGCTTCAGGAACTTGACGGGGCATACCTCGGAAACTTCAGGCTAATCCACGAAAGTGTCCCCCAGGAGAAAAGCGTAAAGAAGAATAATACTGTAAAAGTATTCGAGTATGTTTCTGGAGCCAGGCTTTCAGGTACTGCAAGTCCGAGTCAGACAATTACTGCGTCACTTGAACTGAGCTCAAACACAGGCCGAAAATTTGAATATAGGAACAAAGCTGTAGTAGATGAAAAAGGCTCATTTGTGATAACTGTACCTTATTCTACAGAAAAAGTGGTCAGTGGAGTCACTGCTACATCGACATACTCCATCAGTTCAGGAGAAAACATTACAGCAACAGGAGTCCAGGTAAAAGAAAGTGACATCCTGAATGGAAACATAATCGAGATAAGTAACTCCTGAAAAGAAATAATGGTTTTCTGAAATCTTCAGATTTAAAGAAGAAAATGGAAGAAAAGAAAGGGAATAAAAAATCAGTAAAATCAGGTAAAAAAGAAGAAGAAAAGAGAAAAATGAAAATCTTTTCTTCTTACGATTTATCAAAAAATAGGGTGTTTAAAAAATTTAAGTTATTGAAAATAGGATAGCTTTCAATCTGATGCTTATTCTCCTGAACTTTCTACCCCTACAGCACTCAAGAACCTTTTGACAACTGCTTCGTTAACCAGCCTCAAAAGGGTCTGTCTATCTTTTGTAGCGCTAAAAACCCCTAGTGGGATCTGGGCTCCTGCTGCGTTTGCGTGTCCTCCGGCATCTTCTCCAAAGGCCTGGCGCATAATTTCCCCGAGGTTAACTCTGATGTCATTGCTGCGCCCTGAAATATAGATACGGTCATCGGTTACTCCAAAGACAACGGTTGTGGAGATCCCTTCAAGGCCCAGAAGGTAATCTGCAGCCTGCGGGAGAGTATCCCTATCCCGTATGTTTCCTACGTTTGAGAGAAGATAACTTCCTATTACCTGCCGATTCCGAATTGCTTCTCCGAGTACTTCAAGGGTTTCAATAGCCATTGAAGGCTGCTCAAGCTGGTCAAGGATTCCATGGTTCGAAAGAGGATAAAGATATGAAGCGGCAGAGAGATCGGCAGGGTCGGTTTTTCTCTTGAAGTCCTGGGTATCGGTTCGAATTCCATAAAGCAAAGCTGTTGCCAGAGTCTTGGAGATATTGATATTGAGCTGCTGCAGGTATTTGGTCATTATAGTGGCAGTTGCCCCGAAGTTAGGCCGAATGTCTATATACTCAGCTCTAATCTCAGTTTCTCCTGGTGGGTGATGGTCAATTACAATCCCAACATACGAATTTGGAGAAACCATGTTGTTAACTCCGGGAATGGAACAGTCTATCAGGGCTATTTCATCATAGTTTTTAAGATCGTGTTCTTCCATTTTTCCAAGATCAATTCCTAGAAGATTCACAAAGGCTTTGTTTTCCTGATGGCCTATCCTGCCGTGGTAGAGGATATTTGCTTCAACTCCGAGGTTTTTTGCAATTTCCTTCAGTGCAAGCCCACTTGAAATAGCATCAGGATCAGGATTATCGTGAATAACAATTGCAAGTCTCTTATCTCTTATTCCCTTCAACCATCTGGCAAGCCTGTTGCCTCTGTGAACTGATTCAGCCCTCTCAAGCGAACGGGAAAGGGAGCTTGCTACAAGCTTGGAAGGCATAAAGACATAATCTGCCCCAAGGTCTTCCATCTTTTCCTTACTGATAATGTCTGAAGCGCGGGAAAAGAGCTGGACATCGGGATTTATTGCCTTTTTGAAATTTTCAATACCCTTCCTGTTTGCCTCGTTATTTGAGGTAAGGAATAGTATAACAACAACATTTTTAAGGTCAGTTTTAGCAACAAGCTCAGGATCCGATATGTCTCCTACAATCGCTTCGAAGCCTTCATCTCTTAGAGTTTCAACTTTGGCTTCGTCTTTATCGACAATAATTACAAGCTTATTGCTTTCTCTGAGCTCTTTTGCAAGCGCAAAACCGATACTTCCACTGCCCAGAACCAGGTATCTGGGTTTGACTGTGCTTTTGAGGTTGCTATCCGCCTCTTTTGAAAAATTAGACAAAAATAATCCTCCCTATCTCATGTAAGTCCAGACACACGCAAAGGAAAGCAAACATTTGATCAAAGTCCTGCCTGTTTGCAGTTTTACTGACATCAGTAACTGTCGGTTAACTGCGAGACTGGCGTTTTTTATATAAAGATAATTACTCTTATTAATTATTAATCTTGTTGATCTCAATTATTCAAATTTATCTGTTTTTTACAGAAACGAGTTTTTTGGAGTCTTCAGTTTCATACTATTAGTTTTGCACTACCATTTTAGTTCTATCAATTTCTTACTGGATTTAAGTAATTTCCAAATAACTCAGTCCTTCCAGTATATATGTTATATCGAAGTGTAACGTATATAGTTAATAGCACCAAATAAGATTTCCTCGGTTTAAAAATATAATAAAAAATATATTCAATTGAATTTTCCAATATTTAAGGATTAACAATTGAATATTTGATTTCAGAATTTGGCTGAAAATTGCATTTTCATTTGATTAAAGCCTGTCTCCAGTTTATTCAGGATAAGAATAAGAAAAATCTGATGTACTGGCTTTCCGGGATTAATAAATATTTCCAGATAACTGTTATCTGCCTTTAATTGCCTGAAAAAGAGATGAAACTCTTCAAAAATAAATAGAACTTCCGGTGCCAAAAAATTCCAGATTTGCAGAAATTCAATAAAAAACAGAAATATAATGAGAATAAACCTACCGGTAATTATTATGAAGTATATAAGTTCTTCAAGGATGAGGGCCATCGACAGAAACTGCGAATATCTTGGTCTACTGCCTGTTCAATTAATGGAAAATGCAGGAGCTGTTATAGCACAGAGCGTTAGAGAGAGGCTTGAAACCGGCAGAGTACTCTTTGTTGCAGGCCGTGGAAATAACGGGGGAGACGCTTTTGTTGCCGCAAGGCATCTTGCAGGTTCTTCGGGGTATATTGTGAAGTTAATCCTGCTCGGAAGAGCCCAGGAAATAAAAACCACTGAAGCTTGCCACAACTTTTCCCTGTTAAAGTTCAGTGGCGTGGAAATACTCGAAATAAAAGATTCAAGTCAACTCGCAGAAGAAGCTTCAAACTGGTTCTCAGAAGCTGACCTGGTCGTAGATGCGGTATTCGGGACAGGAGTAAAGGGGAGTCTCCAGGAACCCGAGTCAAAAGCAATAGATCTTATAAACAGGGAGAAAAATGAGGGGAAAACCGTAATCTCTGTGGACATTCCTTCAGGACTTGACCCCGATGGAGGTAATTTTGAAAAAGCCGTACGTGCAGAGTTTACAGTTACTTTCCACCGCATGAAAATAGGGCTGATTAGCGAAAAGGCACAAGAATATACCGGTGCCATAAAGGTTGCAGAGATCGGAGTATGCGCAGATGCCGAGCGATATGTGGGTCCAGGAGACCTGACAATGCTCCACAAAAGAAAGTCAGGAGGACATAAAGGAGATGCCGGAAAGATCCTTGTAATAGGAGGGGGCCCTTATTCCGGAGCACCAGCCCTTGCAGCCCTTGCAGCTCTGAAAGCAGGAGCAGATATTGTAACTGCGGCTGTTCCTGCCTCTGTAGCCGAAATTGTTACTTCTTATTCTCCGAATTTGATAGTCCGAAAACTTTCTTCAAACATACTCTGCCCGGAAGACATTCCGGTTCTTTCAGATCTTATTAATTCTCATGATGTTGTAGTAATGGGAATGGGACTGGGAAGAGCGACAGAAACTTTTGAAGCCGTCAGAAAAATCCTGCTATTCTGCAGGAAAGTAGTTCTGGATGCCGACGCCCTCTCAGCTCTTTCAGGCCCTATCTGTGAAAATCTTTCTGGAAATTGTGAACTAATAGTAACTCCCCATGCAAGGGAATTTGCACTTCTGAGAGGCATAGAAACTCCTGAAAACCATGAGGCACGTATTAAAGCTGTCAGAGAGTTTTCGGAAGAAAAAGGAGTGGTAACACTTCTTAAAGGGAAAATAGATATCATTTCAGACGGAAAACAAACTCTTCTGAACAGAACAGGAAATGCAGGTATGACAGTTGGAGGTACAGGGGATGTCCTGGCTGGACTTACAGGATCGCTTTTTTCCAGAAACCCCGCTTTTCTTGCTGCAGCCTGCGCTGCATACATTAACGGAACAGCCGGAAATTTTGCATTTGAAAAGGCAGGAAACGGACTGCTTGCAACGGATGTTATAGAAAAGATTCCAGAACTTATTAAAGAAGCAGATATAGGGTAAAAAAGGCAAAGAGCAGAAATATGGTTTAAAAAAGGAAAAGAGCAAAAATATTAATTAAAAGAGACAGAGAACAAATATGGCTTAAAAGAGGCAAAGAGCAGAAATTGGCTCAAAAGGGGAGACAAGAGGTATGGGACAGGAAAATGACAGAAAAATTGAAGTGGAAATTGAAAGGAACAGAATAAGAATTACGATTTTTCACGGGGAAGATGAGCAGATTATAAAGCTTGACCTCAAAGAAACTGAAGAGCTTGCAGAAGAACTTAAACAGGCACTTGACGACTATTCCAGAAGAAAACAGATAAGAATTGACTGAGAAGAAAAGAAAAACGCGGTGGTTTTGTGGAAAAGGTATTTACTCACATAGAATCAGGGAAAGCACATATGGTTGACATTGGTGAGAAGAATGATGTTCCACGGTTGGCTCGGGCTGCAGGGGAGATCTTACTTTCCAGAGAAACCATACAGATGATAAAAAAAGGAAATGTGGAAAAAGGAAACGTACTTGCAACTGCAAGGGTTGCAGCCGTGCTTGCAATTAAAAAGACCCCGGAAATAATTCCTATGTGCCACCAGATAATGATCACTGCCATAGATGTGAATTTCGAGATAGGGGAAGAGGTAATTTCAGCTTTAGTAGAAGTTCAAACTGTGGGGAAAACAGGAGTTGAAATGGAAGCCCTTACAGGAGTTTCGACAGCGCTGCTAACAATATGGGATATGGTAAAGTCGGCGGAAAAAGACGAGAGTGGAAATTATCCCAATACTGAGATAAGAAATGTAAGAGTGCTGGAAAAACTCAAAGGCAAGCATTTTGTGACTGTTCAGCCTATCCAGACGACCATTGATGTTAATTTTGAAGGGGCAGACAGATGTGATTACTGATTCCTTATCAATATCTTCAGTCCCCTATTAATTTATTGGAGAAGTTATTAACTCAAGAATCCTGCAATCCAGAGCTGTCAAATAACCCGTAAAGACCCAGAAATTGCACCCATAAAAATAAGCTTTTTAAAGGATGGGATATATCAAGACGGAAACTGAGGTATATATCTTGAAGATCATAGGTGGACCAGCATCACAGTTACTTGCCAGCCGCACTGCCCGGGCTTTAGGGACAGAACCGGTCCTTTGCGAATTTAACCGTTTCCCGGATGGGGAACTTTACCTTCGAGTCGCAGACGAGATAGAAAATGAAAATGTAACCCTTATCCAGAGCACCCCCACAGACTCCGATTTTGTTTCTCTGCTCCAGCTTATCGATGCCTGTGAAGGAGCAAAAGAGCTCAATGTCGTAATCCCTTACATGGGATACGCCAGGCAGGATAAGAAATTCAAATCAGGAGAGCCAATCAGTGCTCGTGCAGTCGCCCGCTGCATCAATGCTGACCGTATCTTTACAGTAAACATCCACGAAAAAAGCGTCCTGGAGCATTTCCCGGCTCCTGCCAGAAACCTTGATGCTGCAAAACTCCTTGGGGAGTATATTACAGGCTTTGGGCTTGAGAATCCTATTCTGGTTGCTCCCGACGAAGGAGCCGAGTGCCTTATAAAAAATGTTGCTTCTGGCCCGGGTTTTGACTACGACCACCTGCAGAAGACCAGACTCAGCGGAGATACGGTTGTTATTAAGACAAAAAGTGTTGACGTAACAGGCAGGCACGTTGTCCTTGTCGATGATATGATTGCTACAGGTGGGACAATGGCGGAATCCATCAGGATGTTTAGAGAGCAGGGAGCTGCCGATGTTTACATTGCCTGTGTACATCCGGTCCTTGCAAGAAATGCGGCTTTGAGGCTTTTCAATGCGGGAGTAAAGGATATAATCGCAACTGACACCCTGGAAAAAGCCGAAAGTAGACTGAGTGTTGCCCCAATTATTGCAGATGCTCTTAAAGACCTGAATTGAACCATTAAAATATATATAACCGTTAACTATTTTTTATATTCTGCTGTTCTTAATACTATGACCCTTCCAGAAGTCTGCCCACTTAATGAGAATCAGATCTGCAAAGGGCGGGAGTGCCACCTCTTCTGCCTGGAGTGGAGAACAAGAGAACCCATCTGTCTTATAGGATATAGTACAACAAGTAAAGTTAAATGCTACAACGACGGCCTCAAAAAAGATACCTACGCTGAAGAAACCTTCCGTAAATTAGGAAGGCAACCTCTTTCTAAAAGGAGAAATGCCTCTGAAAAAGGAGACTGGACACCCAGAAAGCCCGTCGAAAAACCACAGGGAAGACATCTTGAAAGAAGAGAGGAGATTTTTACACAGGCAGCAAATATTCAGGAAACCGCCGTGAAAAATCCTGAACTAAAACCTGAAAAAGATCAGGATAACAGACTGAAAGAAAAATACATCCCCAGTGAAGCCGAGAAAGCTTCCCAGAGACTCGAAGCCAGGCTGAAAAAAGAGATACCTGAAGAACAGCCGATAATATACGGAAAAGCTCAGCCGGGATTTCAGGAAAAACCAAAAACCCCGGAAAGGATAATTTCAAGGGATAAGCACACAACAATTTTTGCGTCCTGCGGTACAGAGGAACAGAAGAAACCTTATCTTTCAGACAGAGAAGAAAAAACAAAAAAGAACTCTGAGAATAAGGAAAGACGCAAGAAACTTGATGAAGTGATGGAAATAGACCTTCCTGACGTTCAGGATGAGGAATTCTGGAGCTAACAGAGCACTCTGCGGAAAGAAAGATATAACCAGGAACAAAGGCCGAAATTGGCGCATAAAAGAAGCTGAAGTTCCAGAAAAACGGTCAGCTTGCCCACGAACGTGAAAAAATACATACTCCAAGAGCGTGAAGAAGCGAAATTAATAAAGAAGTGACCAGTTGTGGGTTTACGACTTCAGGACCTGATTATAAAAAAATAGTAAGCATAGAAGGAATTATGAGAGAATCAATTGCACGTCTGAGAAAGACCTTTGATACTATAAAATTCTCGCTTTTCATGCTGCTTGATTTTCATTTTGCATGCTCTGGAAAAAAACAAAATAAGGATATGATGATTGAGGATGGACCGCCAGACATATCAGAAAATATACAGTTCACTTCACGACTTTAAAGACGTTTTCCGCCTCTCGGAAGAATATGCCCAGCCTGCAGGCATGTTAGCAACAATCCTGAACCAGAAAATAGTAAAGATGACAAGGTTCAAGCACAGAAAGATTTATTCAAAAGAGCAGGAACTCTTTTTAAAATGGAGGCAGGGGCGTTCGATTCTTGACCTTGCTGAATATACAGGTTTTCCTCCAACCCTTATGGCGTCTCTAATCATGAAAAACTGTGAGATCTCCAAAAAGAATGTAAACTGGCTTTTTAAAAATATAGACCTGATCGAAAACCGCCGCCTGAGAAAAGAAGTTAAAAAAGCTCTTGAAGCAGACCATTTCTTTTCCCCACATGCCCACGAGATGCAATGTAAGAAAGGGGAAATGGGAGAAGCAGTTATTAGGAAATGGCTTGATGATAGAGGGATTCTCTACTGCACTGAAGAAGAGATTCGGGCAAAAGGAGATGGAAAAACTCCGGATTTTGTCCTGGCAAACCCTCTCTGCGTAGATAACCTTATGATCACCTGGATAGAGAGCAAAGCTCTTTTCGGAGACGACTTCGAACACGAGCACTATGCAAAGAAGCAGTTTAGAGAATATGCCGAAATTTTCGGAGAAGGTATGGTTGTCTACTGGTATGGTAATCTAGAGGATCTGCCTGCAGACGGCTACCTGGTGAAGAACCATAACTTTTTTAAAGAATATAGTGAAGAAATTGATGAACTTTTTAACTATCTGGTATACTGGTAAATTCAAAAATAGGCAGGTTAATATAAAAAAAGTTTAATCGAATGTAGACTAAAATTGCTTTTTGCGTTTACATTTCTTATTTGTTCTCAATTTTCAGTTTAACTTTTCTAAATTTATTTTATATGTTGAGCTGTTCCCAGAGCTCAAAATAATCATTCTAAAGTTCATATTCCGAATAATCAATTGAGTTCACGATCATGAAAATTATTCTGGAACTTATTGATGTGAAACAAAATTGGTTTTGTGAGAGACCTCTAAGAAACCTTACTTAATTATTTATATTAGAGTGTGCCGTAATACTTATTTAAAGTTATGAAACTTTATACTGAGAAACGAGGTACACAAATAACTGATGAAAAAGAAAAACAAATTTCAATTGTAGTAATAATGGTAATTATGCTGATCTGTTTATTATTCGTCGGTTTGATGGGTTTCGGGTATATGTCAGGTCCATCCGGTTCAAATGGTTCTAATAATGGTTCTAATAATGGTTCAAACGTTACATCTGGGTCACAAACTACAGGAAAAGTAACTGGTACAGTATTCTACAATGATGGAATAACACCACTTATATTGAACAATTCAGCAAATGGAACTGACGTACAGTTATTCAACACATCAACTTCAACAGTAATTTCAACTTTTATTACAGACAATACAGGCAAATTTATTTCACCAGAAGTTCCTGCTGGAAACTACGTATTATACGGATATTATAACAATAGTAGTATAGGACACACATATCTTACTATTGTTGCCAACTCAACCATACAGAAGAACCTGACAACCTCAAGAATGCCAACGAACTGAAACAAACTATTACCTCGTTTTACTCCTATTTTTTCCATATTTTTGCATCTAAATAATACTCAAAAAGTAGTTAAAGTGAAGTATGAATTTAGCATTTAAGGTTTCTTTCATTAAAAGTTTTAGACTTAAACTAAGTAAATTACGGTTTTTATGTTAGACTTGATTCTGATTTAAACTTCCAAGTCTTAATTCTTACAAATATGTCCACGCTAACAAGTCTGTCTACTAGAAAGAAACAAAACAAAAAAATGCTGAGTTTTATTTTATCTTGTTTGGTTTTTAAATCATAATCAAAAGTAAATAGACTTAAATATTATAATTATAAAGTTTTAGTATTATTTATTTAAAGAAGATGCTCTGGAAAAGCAGGAAAGATGTGACAGTGTATACTAGTAGAGAATGTATTTTGTTTTATTATAGAGAGGAAACGAGGTGCATAAATGACTGATGAAAAAGAAAAACAAATCTCGACTATAGTAATAATGGTAATTGTGTTAATCTGCATATTATTCGCTGGTTTGGTGGCATTTGGGTATATGTCAGGTTCACCTGATTCAAATGGTTTCAATGGTTCAACCGGCACATCTGGTTCACCAACTACCGGAAGAGTAGCTGGTACAGTATTTTACAGTGATGGAGTTACACCACTTATATTAAACAATCCAGCAAATGGAACTGATGTACAATTATTCAACGTTTCAGCAGGAACGGTAACTTCGATATTTGTTACAGACAGTACAGGTAACTTTACCTCACCAGAAGTTTCTGCTGGAGAATACTTACTATATGGATATTATAATAATAATTACATTGGTGACGTTCCAGTTACCGTAACTGCTAATTCAACAGTCCAGGAAAACCTGACAACCTCAAGAATGCCAACTAACAAGAGTAAACTGTAACCTCGTTTCATATTTAATTCTAGATCTCATATGCCTGAAGTTCAGAATTTTGATATTTTGAGTAAATTTCGTTTAAATATTATTATAGAGTCTCCACAAAATAATAGTTCCTGGCTCAACAAATTATTTTTACCATTTGCTATTGATTTTTGCTTCCTTCTCTCGCGTTTTTAGACTATTTTTTTCAGAGCTTTACAACCGAAGACATGTTGGTAAGAGGATCTTTTTCTACCTGAAATACATGGTCTGCCGAATCTATAAGGGATTCGTCATGAGATACAACAATTATCTGGCCGACTCCTATGTCGCGCATCATATCTATGAGTTTCAGAAGCTGTCTTATGTGCCCGCGATCGAGGAAAACCGTTGGCTCATCAAGGATCATTGGGGGAAGCCCATCTGCTCTATTTCCTACAAAGCCTAGTGCAAGGAGCCTGTAAATAGCGCAGCGCAGGACAAGGTTAAAAATAGCGCGTTCCCCGCCGCTGAGAAGTTTTGGCTCAAGAGGAGTGCCGTCTTTTCTGTAAACAGTAAGGTTATACTCAGGATCCAGTTCTACATGGGAATAGGCATTGTTTGTATACATGAAGCCAAACATCTCATTTAAAAGGGTAGAAAGAGCACCTATATTCTTTGCCCTCATATCAGCCCTGACACGCATATAGGTATTCTCAAGCTCTTCGGCATTACTGTATACGGCTTCGAGGTATAGCCGCCTGTTTTCAAGAGCTCTGAGTTCATCTCTCAGTTCCGTGAGACGGTTTAAGTTATTCTCAGCCATACCGATTTCTTTTAAAAATGCATCTTTTTCAGAAGTGGTTTGCCGGATTTTATCTGTTATGTTTGCCTGATATTCTTCAAAATGTGCACGTTTACTTTGAAGCTCTTCAAGCTTGCTGCTCCCCAGCTTCTCTTCGAGATGTCTTATCCTATCACTCCGCTCAAGGATCTCACGGTCAAAAAAACCGACCTTTTCTGTAAGGTTCCTGATGGAAGCCTCAATCTCTGAAATTTTGTGTTTAATGCTGTCCATGCGAAGCAGATTTGCCTGGACTTTTTTTGCCTGAAGGAGAAGCCTTTCCTTTTCCTGAAGGGTCTTTTTAGCTTCTTCTTCTTTTTCCCTAAGAGCTTCAAGCTCTATTTTCAGGAATTTGAGTTTATCCTCTTCCAGGGTTTCCCTTTCTGCAAGCCCTCTCAATTTTTCGTTTAGCTCCCCAAGCCTCTGCCCATAGTTCTCAATAAGCGCAATAGAAGTCCTGATTTTTCCGTTGAGAGCTTCGATTTCTGAAGTGTTTTCAGCAAGTTTTTTCTCAAATGCCTTTGCTTCCCGAAGGGATCTATCACTTTCACTATGAGCCTTTTGAGCCGCCTCCTCCCAGCCCTGAAGGGCTTTGATATCCGGGAGAAGCTGCCCCATTTCAGCTTCAAGTTCCTGTTTCTGTTTGTTGAGGTTTTCCAGTTTGAGGGAATCTTCCTCAAGTCTTGCCCTGTGGATCTTCACCCGCTCTTCGAGATCCTTTGCTTTCGCGTTTAACTTTTCGATTTCAAGCCCGTAATCCGAAATCCGTTTCTCCAGTTTTTTTGCATCTTTAAGCCGATTGAGTTTTTTCTCGATTTCGTCTTCCTGGAGTTTTATCTCCATAAGCTCTGCAGACAGCTTTTCTTTTTTCTGTTCTGACTCCTCTGTTGCGCAGGCAATTCCAGACTCTTTAAGTTCCTGCCCGCATGTGGGGCATTTTCCGTCGGCAAGAAGCTCCAGATTTTTGCGGAGTACTTTTTCAAGCTCTCTTAAAGTAGTTTCAAGCTCTTTTTCCCGCCCATGCAGTCTGTTTTTATTTTCCTGCAAAAGTTCGTTAAAGTATTCAAGGTCTTCTAGCTGCTCTTCGGAAAAACCTAGCCCTTTTAGACCTGTCAAAGCTTCTGATTTTTGCTCCTGTACTGCGAGAACTGCCCTTGAATTATCCCGAAGTTCCTCTTCAAGAGTCTCAATCTCAGTATTGCCCTTTCGAACTGAAACTTTACAGTTTTGAAGTTCTTTGTCAAGCCCGAGTAGATTTGTATCTCCTGTTTCCTTTTCTTTGCAGGCCAGGGCAAGCTTTGACGATATTTCGCTTTTTCTGTCACGGAGAAGGCTTTCTTTCTCTTCAAGTTCCTTTATGACTGAGAGGATTTCTTGAGATTCTCCAAACCCTGCCCTTTCTTTAATCCCTTTATTTTCCTCTTCGATTTTCCGGATTTTATTCCTGTTCCCGTCAATTTCCCCGTTTGTAGCTCCAATATCTGTCCTGCACTGCCTGAACAGGCTTTCTGCCTCAGTTTTTTCCTGTTCAAGGTCACCTAACGTTTTTTTGAGGGATTCTTCTTCCCTGACCCGGAGAGCAAGTTCTTTTGAGATCCCATTTACTTTTTCCCTGGCAAGAAGCTCTTCTTTTTCCTGCTGTAAAATAAGAACTTCAATACCGGCATCTCCAAAACCACACTCTTCTCTGATGGTATTGTTTTCCTCCCCCAGCTCAAGCAAAACCTGTCTTTGTTCGTGGGCTTCCCCTGAAAGAGTCTCTTTTTCCCGGAAGCACCCAGCCTTATTTTCCTGAGAAGCCAGGATGGCCTGTCTTAAGGTATTAATTTCCTGCAGGCGTTCTCTATATTCCCCAATAGTCCTTTCGAGGTTCTCTTTCTGAGAGCCTGCATCTTGTTTCCTTTTATTAAGCTCTTCTAAGAAGGAATCGATTTCTTTTACTTTCTGTCTGAGCTCATTAAGTATTTTATGAGGATCTGTGCTTTCGATTCCTTCAATTTCGGCTTTCACACCTGAAAGACTGGTTTTTGTATCTCTTTCAAGCCTGCGAACGGCTGTTTTTGCACTGCCTGCCCTTTCCCTGTACTCTTCAAGCTTTCCGAGCTGTATCAAATCGTCAATCATACGCTGCCTGTCTTTAGGCTTTGCATTGATAAGCACATCAATTTCGCCCTGCCGGATGTAAGCGCAGTTCCTGTATGCATCCTCATCCATATTCAGAAGGGAACAGACTTCTTCATAAGTCTTTGTAGCCTGATCGACTATGCTTTCCCCATCAGCATACAGCACACATTTGGAATTTGAAGCGGTTTCAGTTTTTTGAGAATATCTAAATGCCTGATCAATAAGGTATTCCCGCCCTAAATGTTCAAAACCAAGGCTGATTCTGGCATTTTCAGCTCCTTTGAAAATTATGTCCGCAAGCACGAAATCTTTTGAAAGGATTTTGCTCCCGAAAAGTCCCATGAAGCAGGCTTCGAGCAGACTTGACTTCCCGCTTCCGTTTACACCGGAAATGACAGTTACTCCCTCTTCAAAAGTGAAGTCGAGCTTTTTGTAGCTACGGATATTTTCGATATAAAGGTTTTTCAGCTTCAAAGGTAATCACCAAGGTTATACTGTCTAGGTACAGCAGGTCTTCCTTTTCCTTTTTTCTGCCCTGTTGTTCCTGTTTTTCCAGGAATATCCGAAACTTTGATCGTTTTTTCGTCAGGAACTTTAATTGGCTCTTTTTCAGCCTGTTTAATTGACCCCTTCCCAGATAGCTCCTCTGTTTTGCAGCCAGACTCCTCTCCAGAAGTCGATTTAGAAATAAATTCAGATAAGCATTCAGATGTGGGTCCAGATGTATATTCAGATAAGGATTCACTAACAGGTTCAGAGTCAGATTCAAGAATAAGTTCAGATGAAGGTTCAGGCGCAGGCTCACAGGAAGATTCAGGTTCACAGGAAGAATTAAGTACAGATTCGGATGAGGATCTGGATTTTGATTCAAAGGTTGAATCTGAAGCAGGCTTTGATAACGATCCAAAAGTCGAAAAGACTGCGGATTCAGAGGAAAGTTTAGAAAAAGCCCCGGATGAAGTGCTATGTACAGTTTTATCCTCAAATTCAAAAACAAGGTTTTTTGCGAGTTCAGAACTCCAAACATTCATAGAAGAATGTTCAGATTCTTCTTCCCTGACAAATTCAATCTCTGTGGCCTGCTTAAGCGTTTTTACCTGCTCAATTTCCACCGGTTCAATTTCCACTTGCTCAATTTCGTCTTCGGGTATAGTATGGATTTCTATCCTGAAGTCTGGATCTCGAAAGTCTGTAATCTTAGCCTCAATGAGATTTGAGAGCCGCCCTTCAGTCTCTTCATCAACTCTTGACCTTGAGATATTCGGGCTTCTGACAATTTCATCTACTATCAACCCTCCATCGTTTAAGCTAAGTCTCCTTATCTCGTTTGCAACTGCCCTGTCAGGATCTGAAAACGTGACATTCAAGACATCTTCCTGGAGAGACTCTTTTTTCCTCAGGTCTTTAACCCTTGGCATAAGAACCCCTTTATTCAACATGTACTCTTCAATCTCGCTGAAGGAAAGAATTGCTCCAGAATCACCGGAAATTTCCAGAAACGAAACTGACCCAGGGAGTTCTTCAAGATATTCATCTATGCAGGAAAAAATCTGTTCATAGGGATTTTCTTCTCCATCCAGATTTACTCGAATGGGAGGAAGAAACTTACGGGTGGGGATTGTGCGCTTGCTGATCTCAATTCCTTCGTCCGAAAGAATGATAATGTTATAGGAACGGGGCTCAATTTCGGATGCACTGTTTCGCTCTGTGCTTCCAGGGTAAGTGACCCAGGTTTCCCCTACCTGAAATTTTTCATATTTGTGGTAATCGCCAAGAAGAATTGCATCAATCTTGAAAGGAAGCTTTTCAAGTACTTCAGCACAGTCCCAGTCAGCATATGGGAAAGGCTGCACGATCTGGTGCATCACAAGTAATTTCCAACAATTTTCAGAAAGAGAAGTACAGTTTTCAGGAGCTTCAAATCCGGAATAATCGAATAAAGGAATCTTGGATTTTGGAACGCTGTCAATCCCGTAAATTGCCGCATCTCCTTTTCCTATTATCTGCGGCTTCTTTCCGAGCCTTGCGGCAAGCCCCATTTCCTCAAAAAGGTCAAGCCACTGGGTATTTTGCTTGCTCTCATGATTTCCGACAATTCCAAAAAAAGGTATACCTGCAGCTTTCAGCCTGGACAGGATACTTATTGTCTCCAGAAGATCTTCAAGGGTCGGGTTCCTTGAATCAAAAAGGTCTCCTGCGTGCACAACAGCATCAACCTGCATCTCAACTGCATCGTTTATAACAACCTCAAAAGCCTTAAAAAAGTCCTGTCTCCGTACCTCATTATGGTACTGCCTGTATCCCAGATGCGTGTCTGCAGTGTGGAGTATCCTTATTTCCCTGTCCATGGTTTTATCAGTCTCTGATTTTTACCCTATAAGGATCTCTATATTAGTATTTAACGTATTTCTAAAGAAACATATCCAGATAATTAACATTCACAGAAACACTCATAGAGAATTACTGAAAGAAATATAAAACAAAAAAATATAAAAGTTAATGTAAGCAGATTTGAAAATGTATGTAAAAAACTTATAGCCAGACATGGGAAGCAATATATAAATTTTTTATAAGTATTACTTTATTCTTTGATTTAATTTATCCAGTAAAGCAAGAATTTTCTTATTTTGCTCATGTATCTTTGCAGGCAGACAATCCGGGTTGGATGTGCAATATTCACATATAACCGTGGAAAGGGTATTCAGACATTTTTGAGTGTATCTCTTTGAGATCTATTAAACTAATTTGACAATTAACCTGTCACACTTAGATATTTATTAGAACTTATAAATAGCTTTTCGACTATTTAATAAAAATACAAATGTTTAGAATAGACGGTAGGCTTTCAAATAATTTTCAATTGAAAAAAAGATCGTTAAAAAAGAATTAGAAGTAAAGGGTCAAGTGTGAAAGACCACAGGTAGTAAAATAACTCTCTACCTCAGAGAGATTCAGATTTAGAGAGTTCTAAGAAATTTGTATACGAGCACGGCAGCAATTACAAAGAAAATTATCCATAGCCAAATCATAGCTGTCATTTCAGACATAAAAGGGTCAAAAATAGCAGGCATAATATAAAAACGCCGGGAAATTATAAAAACTTATGAGTTGGTAGATTCTAAAAATGAAGAAAATCAGAAATTAAGGTATTTATCAACCATTAATTGAAAAATAAGGCTTTTTTCTGGATTTGCCGATTGATTTTCCTTTATTTTGCCTTTATTTTGCCTCTATTTTGCCTCTATTTTGCCTCTATTTTGCCTCTATTTTGTCTCTATTTTGTCTCTATTTTGCCTTTTAAACTTATGAAAAAAGAGGAGAAATGAGAAAACTGGCCTGTTGGAATATGATCTGGAAAAAGAAAAAAATCTTGCGAACAAAAGAAATATACGTTTTCAGAGTTAACAGTGTATGCTCAAAAACGGGGGTGTAAGGGCTGCTGCGGGCAAGTCAGCTCATGGCAACAAAAGTGCACTAACAGGTCATTTTCAATTTTTACGGAGTATAAATATGAGAAAAAAGCGTTATGAATTCCCGCTTGAGGATTTCATTTCCAGAGACGAATTTAACAGAATAAAAAAATTTTCCCTGGATAAAGAGACACCTTTTTTGGTAATTGATCTTCAAAAGATAGAAAAAAGTTATGAAGATCTGGTAAAGTACATGCCTTTTGCGAAAATTCACTATTCTGTGAAGGCAAACCCCACGGATGAGGTTGTGCTTGCACTGAAGAATAAAGGCTCTAATTTTAATGTCGCAAGTGTTTACGAACTTGACCAGTTGCTCAGGCTTGGGGTAGAACCTGAAAGGATCAGTTACGGCAACACCATCAAAAAGGAAAAAGATATAGCTTATGCATATGGAAAAGGAGTAAAGCTCTTTGTTACTGATTCTGAAAGCGACTTAAAAAAACTGGCCAGAAAAGCTACAGGCTCCAAAATCCTTTTCCGAATATTAACTGAAAGTCACGGTGCTGACTGGTCTTTTTCGAAAAAGTTTGGCTCACATCCAGACCTTATATATAATCTAATTCTCAAGACCAAAAAACTTGGGCTTGAGCCTTATGGACTTTCTTTTTATGTTGGTTCTCAACAGAGAGATATCGGGCAATGGGACAATGCTATTTCCAAATGCAAATATCTTTTCAGGGCAGTAGCTGAGAAAGGAATCCAGCTGAAAATGCTTAATCTGGGGGGAGGTTTTCCTGCAAAATACAAGGCACAGGCTCATGGCATTGAAGCATATGCCAGGGAAATTGCCCGCTTTTTGCATGAAGACTTCGGAGAAAATCTGCCGGAAATTATTATTGAACCAGGGCGTTCTCTGGTCGCCAGCGCCGGAGTAATTGTAAGTGAAGTAGTCTTGATCTCAAAAAAAGCCAGCCTCAGTCAGTACAAATGGGTTTATCTGGATATTGGCAAGTTTGGAGGCCTTATCGAAACTCTTGATGAAGCCATCAAATATCCTATCTACTGCGACAAAAAGGGTTGTGCTGAAGAAGTAATCCTTGCAGGTCCAACCAGCAGCAGCATGGACATTCTTTATGAACGCCACAAATATGCATTCCCAGACACAATGAAGGAAGGAAATCGGATATACATCTTTACAGCCGGTGCATATACACAGGGTTGCAGTTGTGTTGGTTTTAATGGACTTCCGCCTCTCAGGTCTTTACTTATATAGCCAGTTCTGAGTGTTATACAAATTTTCGGGCTAAAAACAAGAATTTCTTCGTTATGAATTCTGGTGATTAGTTCTGGCTATGAGCCTGCATAACTGACAGAGAATTCCATTTACCAGAGCAATCACTCTCTGAGACATAAGAAGTACTTGAAACCTCAAGGCTCTCATTAGAAAAAATAGTTTGGATCAAAGATAGTCGCAGGAGCTCTTTTGTTAATTTTTCACTGTTACCCCTAATTACTGTAGAGCCCGGCAGTTTAGCAAGTAGGGCAGTTTAGCAAGTAGATATCATTTACAACTCTACATTTCTAAGTCCTGCTACAGCCTACCGCAGACTCCATTTAGCTCAGTAATTCCGGATCCTACAAAGATGGCCTCATGTAATCCTTTTTTTCCTGACACTTTCCCCATGTGTTTTCCATTAAGGAAACGCAATCTAGAGAACTGCTTTAATACTCTCCCTAAACTAAAAAGGTTTTTATTCTCTAAATCCAAATGAAGAAGGAATAGGACTTATTAAATTAGACTGGAACCAGCAGAATAAAATTTCAAACGACTTAAATTTCAGTCAAAGAAAGCATTTTTGGATTTTATTTAAGAGGGGGTTTTCAAATGAGGAAAACAACAGAACAAAACCTCATTAACGCATTTGGGGGAGAAAGCCAGGCATATATGAGGTATGCACATTTTGCAAATCAGGCCGAAAGAGAAAAATTTAGAAATGTTGCCCGTTTATTCCGGGCTGTTGCTCATGCTGAGTACATACATGCCGGAGATCACTACCGGGAGTTAAGACACCTTGAAGGAGGATTTATTGCGAACAGCATGGCAGCTTTTGGCCCCGGGGATACTAAGAAAAACCTCAGGCTGGCCATTGCTGGCGAGACATATGAAATTGAAGAAATGTATCCTACATATATTGAGGTAGCAAAATTCCAGCAAGAAAAAGGCGCACAAAGAAGTTTTGAATGGTCCTATGCGACTGAAAAGATGCACAAGATGTTATATGAAAAAGCTCTTGAATCGGTTGATTCTGGAAAAGACGTTGATCTCAGACCTATTCAGGTATGCGAAGTATGTGGATATACCCTTGAAGGGGAGGCACCTGATAGATGCCCTGTATGCAATGCACTAAAAGAAAAATTCACCGCATTTGAATAAACTTATGGTATGAGTTCAAAAAATAAATCTCAAGGCGGACTTTCCACTGTTAACTGACCTAAAAGAAATGACGAATTAAAAATATTGTTAGCAGGGAAATTTCCCCACTAGAGGCTTTTCTTGCAAACATCTCTTAGATTAATTTTCTTTTATGCTTTTTTATTTTAGACAAAGGATAGTATTTAACCTGGATACTGTATTTATTTGGATTCTTGATGCAATTTGGATTCTTAATGCAATCTAGATTCTTGATGCTATACTTAAGATAATAAGTGAGACAAATAAGAATTGAAAAAAATCAATTAGAAGATAATCTACAAGAGACGTTGATAAATACACATTGTATAGACAATAGAGCGCGCTTAGAAATACAATAACAATAGGAAGGCTATTATTTAGAATATCTACTGCTGAAGCATTTTTATCTAATTTGCGCTTGAATCGAGGGAATATACCCACAGTTAATGCCATCAGAACTCCGAATAACACAAAATAAGTTACCAGATTATTTGAAAAAAGAGATGATAGTCCAAATGGTAATGATATTTAAATACCTCCTTAATTTCTATGAGTGTGCTATTAATAAAGTAATATAAATATCTTTTTAATTTTTGTACTGAACTTAGTAAGTTATACTGTTTCCGTCTTATCTCAAAATAATTAGTTTTGATTTTCTGCAATCTTTGCCCGTGCATTTCCAGAAGTTTCGGCATGGGAAATTACGTATTTTTAAGAAATCAAAACCCGCCTTCACCTGTGGTCCTGGAGGAAGATTTCCATTTCAAGGGACAGTTTCAGCAGATTTGCTACAATGTTAAATGATAAAGACTAAGTATTTTTCCTTAATATGAAAGAAGTTTATATGATATTGATAGATAATCCAAATATATATACATCTTGATTATTTTTCTAAATATCGTTAATTAACATATATATTTTGGGCAATCTTTCTTTTAAATAAATTGAACAGAGATAAATGATTACAAACAGAAAGTAAAAAAGAAACTTATTGATAACAATACCCGAAAGGTACGCAGAAAAAGAAGATTTCTGTCGTCTGAGAGATTATAGAATTGAATCATCACCAGTTAAACAATCCGGATACAGAACAGATAAAAAATTTCTCGCAGGATTTTCACCTGCGAATCAGGGCAAAAGCCAATGCAAAAACTGAAATTGCGCCCGTAATTGAAAAAGCTGGAGCAGATGGAGACGTGGATGCAGGAGAAGGCTCATTTTCTGAAATAGGCGGTTGTTCCTTCGAAACGGGAGCTTCACCTTCGTAATATTCGTTGGAGATGGTACAGTAAGCAACTGTAAATCCACCATTAACTAGTCTATCACCTGTTTCAAAATCATCTATTTGGTATACAATATCAATTGGTATAGAGCCTCCAGCCCATTTTTCAGTGGGGATTACAGTCCATTCATAAAAAATAGTTGAGTTTTCCTCTATTACATCTGCTCTATATGTATTCATTTTCTTTGTAGAACCATCTAAAATTGAAAAATACCCTTGTTCCATTTCATTTAATTCAATAGAAATTTCTGATTTTTGATATACAGTTAGATTAAGACCGATTTTGAAAGGCTCTCCAATTTTCAGATAAGGCTTTGCTATTTCTTTCCCAGATAAAAGATCGCCGTTGTAATAAACATCCATTTTACCGTAAGGACTTTCTGCAATTACAATTTCTGTTAATAAAACCATACAAAAAATAGCAATAAGAACTAGTTTTGCTTTCATGTTTCTGCACCCACTTCTGAAATAAGCTCATCATATCCAATTGATTTTTCAGTAGAACCACCTGTTTTGTCTCCAACTCCTTTAGGACTTGGACCGACTATCGTAGCGGCATAACCACTGAAATGAAACGTCATTTGTTGATTTTTTCCAATCCAAATACTACTTCCATCTTCGTTTTTTTTGGAGGGATGCCTTATGTGTTCCTCTTGTCTCACATATTTCTGACCTTTATGGCCAAGATAAGGTTCTGGAATCACTTCGTTATCGTTGTCGATAAGAGTGAATACCTGATATTTTCCTACAATCTCATAGGTCCACACATTTACGGTAAAAACCCAGTGTGGAGGCAGTACCGGCAGCCCGCATGGAATAGCTGCCATCGTTTTATCGAGTCTTTTTGAAACTATGGATGCGGTTTCAGCGGGATACCTGTTATTTATCTCTGTCTCCATTCGTTTCAGTTCGTTATCTACTCTTACGAACCCGGCGTCAAGGTTTTCCCCTCTGGTGGTTGCTATTGCACAGATGCCGTTTGCGACACCGATTCTCACGTCAGTGTCTACTCTGTTCAGAGTGGCTTCCAGTTCATCGGGGTCGACAGGAGGATTTGAATTTCGGATCTCGGTCTTAATGGCGGCAGCAAGCTCGGTAGCAAGCTCGTCGGTAGTTGTCTTTTCGATTAACTGATCAGCATAGATGTTGCTGAGGTAGCTGGATATTACCATACGCAAACTTTCTTCACTGATCCAGCCTGAAACATCAGGATTTGAATTCACTTCGGCAACTACTTCTTTAGTGATTTGAGTCCACAGACCCCAAAGGTATGGATATTTCACGCTTTGGAATGCCGAAATAAGAGGATTTTGGTCCATCTGAATGCCCTGTTCGCTGAGGTTTTGCTGAAGCAGGTAAATTTCGGAGTTCAGGGTGAAAATGCCCTGGCTGATCTGATGAGCGGTTTCGGTTTTTACGTATTCGTCACTTGAAGCTAACCCATCTGCAATTTCCTCAGAGATGCCGGTTGTAAAAACGCAGGTGTTCCGAACGCCAAGGGGATAAATTGTTTTTCCGGTCATGGAGTCAGCCCATTCGTATTCCCCTCTGAGGTCAAAACCAGGGTCGTGATAGAGGTAGTTAGGCTTCTGGTCAATAATCAGGGTCAGGTTTTCAGTCCAGCTGTATTTACTCTCCGGCTGCCCGGTAACAGTCATTGTGGAAATGATGCCCATGTCTTTTCCGAGTGCAGAAGAAGCCTTTTCTATTGCAGGATTATTAAAAAGGGTCATTGGGCCTGAGGTCACGCTGTCAAGTGAGCCGGTATCAAGGCCTTTTTTCTCAAGCGCACGCAGTATATAGGAATTGAGGCCAGAGTCCAGCTCATTGTTTTTCTGTTCGATATCTTTGAGCAGCCTGTTGTAAGCTTCGTTTTTTGCAATATAGCGAGCTGAATCACTTGATGTGTTTGTTCTTCCTGCGGGAGTGAGATGCTGAGTCCTATTTACATAGGCATTCCGGTCTAATTCCAGCTTCCGGACAAGTCTTCGTGAAGCCTCTACCTGAAGGTCTGTTGGATCCCGGCCAGGAGAAGCAACTAAAGAGTATTTGTAGGCGGGGTTGTCCTTTTTGACAGAATCAAGCATTCTAAGTACTTCTTCTGCCATTACCCTGTGCAGCCACGGAGGGATATCGCAACTGACAATATGCTGCTCGAGATATACTCTATCAGGATAGAGCCAGTAATTGTCCTCTATTTCCCTGAAATTCACATATTTGTCCCTGTATTTGTCAGCAGCATCAGAACAGCAAGGATCGTACTTCTCTGTTCCGTTCACGTAGACATTTGTTTCTCTATATTCCCGTGCGGCTGGACCAGAATAGACCGATATACCTGTATACCCGCCTGTGGGAGGACGTGTGTGGTATATTATTGACAGGTTCTCAGATTCGGTTTTGTAATGAGAAGGGTATTCGGAATCTGTACTGATGGCAATTTCGGATTTTGAGCCGCTGAAAGTATCATAATGAGTTACAGTAGAATAATTTCCATCAGGCTGCTTCTCCCTGGCTTTCCACCGAGAAGTATAATCATAACTGTAATCAATCTTCCATTTTGTCTCTATTTTGTAGGAAATATCATAAGTAACCTCCCAATCAAAAACGTGGTCTTCCCAATTCAGATAACCTTCACTTCTATTCATAACTGTGAGTCTGTCGTTACTCCCGTAGAGGTAGTGAGGCTCAATCTTTACATCACTTATTTCAGAAGAAAGTAATTGAACCGAAACCGCCTTAAGAGACCAGCTAACTACGCTTCCTTTTGGAGATTTAATAGATGGGTTTAAAGATTTGGAATAGAAGTTTGTAGCCGAATCACTCCAAGAGTAAGAGGGAATAAGAGCCCCGGTGTGATTTCCGGATGAAAAGTAGTTCGCATGCCATCTGACCGTGTACCCGGTGAAGGAAACTGACCCACTGTCCAGCTCCGCGGTGACCTTTGAATCCAGAGATCTGCAAGGATCAAAGCCGTCTCGAATAACCTGACCCTGCACCGGAGCCATATAAACACTAGCGGTAATAGTATGCATAAGGTCAGGATTTTCTTTTGCCCATATATGGTCATTTAGAGCCCAGCCGTCCAGAACGCCGTTTGTGTAGTCTGAAGCAGCCACTGTTATTTCCGAATAATCCGAGAGCTCTTTAAAAGAAGTATTTGCCTGCTTAAGAGATTGTTTAATATCTTTCTCAACATCCAGGGAAAAAGACCTGCTCTTTACGAGAGAATCATAAGTAGTCGTAAGATTTACACCTTTTTCCTTTTCATAGAGCGCCCCTGAAGTATTGGGGCTTGTGGATGTCTTTTTGGCAGCTGTATTTTTACTGCTGGAGGCAGAAACATCTTCATAAAAAACCTTCCCGTTATAATACGTAGTATAGGTGAGAGCAAGAGGGTCAACCGAATCAAAAATCCTTTTTTGAGTGTAAAGGGTTGCTCCGTTAATAGAACTTGAAAGGGCAGGGTTTGTAAGAATATTTAGAGGACCGTTTGCATAATGCTGCCAGGGGCCGTAAATGAAAGTCCTGAAGTTTGTTGCTCCAAGCACTATATTGGATGCAGAATCAAGGCCTGAGGAGTTCACAAGTTCTGTTTCGTATTCCCTGACAAGCTCTTCGAGCAGAGGTTCCCTTGAAGTGATTAGAGTCGAAAGATTAATACTGCTGTTGAATGTTTTTCCAGATTCAAGGTTCACAAGAGTATAATTCAGAACAGGGATTTCAAAGACATAATAAAGAGTGTAATTTTTGTTAGAAGGGAAAATTTCCCTGTGTAGAGTTCCTTTTACTTCCCTTATCCTTATTTGTTCAGGTTTTATCCGTGGTTCTACATTCAGGGCATACTGCATGAAAGTATGACGATTGCCCTGATAATTTGCATAGAGCAGCCTGTTAAAAGAATCTGCCGCAATATCCTTTACAGGACTTAGCTCTATCATAAACCAGTCCGAGGCTTTGAGTTCATCTCCATAATAGATTTCAATAGACCCGTATCCTGATGCTGCAGAGTCAGGAATTTTTGCATACTCCCCAAAGGAAACTTTTTTAAAAAACCCGGTGGCCTGACCATAGTTTGATTTTTCAATTCTGTCACCTGAAGAATCTTTAATGATAAGGATAACGTCCTTTTTTATCCAGAGGCCTTTTATTTTGCCCCAAATATCGGACGGCAGATTTATGGAAATTTCAAGCGTATCGCCTCTTTCAAGGTTCTGGTTTTTTGAACTTACCAGAAATCCGTCTTCAGAAAGTCTTTCAACAGGCGCCCCCTCAGGCAGGATTACAGGGTGTTCTCCCTGCCACTCCAGAGCTTCCATTCCTGCATAATTAAGGCATCGAGCAAGATCAGAGGTAGCAAGATTAATTGCTGTCTGCCTTGGATCTCTTTTTTCTGTTGTGTAAATTGTTTCGGCTATTTCGCTGTCCATTTTCAAGAGGTAGACTGAAGTAAAGGTTGCAGCAAGAATTATGAAAATTCCGATTACTGCAAAGGGGATATACGCAGCTGTATCTCTAAAAAAACAAGACATTTCTTCAAAGAATTTGCCAGCCGTCTATACACCCTCCAGAAAACAAAGAAAAAGATAAGGAATTTCAGTACAGAAAATACCACCCGAATTTGTAAAAAATATTAAAGAGTTGAATGCATAAATATTTTGCTTCAGATTAGAAAATACCGGTAAAAAATAATGTTTTAAAGAGATAGTTAGAAATTAACCCAGTTACAGAAAAAAAGAGTTAGATTAAAGACTGAGAATTCATTCCATCTATTTTCCTATTTATTCCCGGCTTTTCAATACAGTGATAATTCCAAGGAAACCGTCAACTGACAGGTAGTCACCGTTTTTTATGATCCGGGTTGCATCAGGAACTCCCGTGACGCAGGGGATTCCATACTCCCGTGCAATGATAGCTCCGTGGATTAACAGGCCTCCCCTTCTTTCAATAATAGCCGAGCAAAGAGGTATGACAAAGGTCATGTTAGGGTCTACGGCATCGCAGACAAGAATTTCACCTGCTTTTACTTCAAAGAGGTCGGCTTCTTTTGTGATGACTCTGGCATATCCCTCAGATACCCCTTTTCCAGAAGGGTTGCCTAAAATCTGCCTGGGTTTAACTTTTTTCCGGAAATGTTCCGGTTTTTTAGAGAACTTTTTCCATTCAGGGCTGTAAGCAGGATTCCGAAGAGTTTTCACGAGTTCTTCTCTGTATTCAGGAGTGTAAAATGCTTCAATTTCCAGAAGTCTGATTTTCTCTCCATCTCTTTCCAATAACTTTCTTCTGCCCTCAAGAATTGCTCTTTTGAGTTCCGCTTCTATTTTCCCCAGGTAAATATTGTCATCGTCTCTAAGGCGATAGCTTGCCCGACCGAGCTCAAGCAGCTCAGCTGCAAACTCTTTGTTTTTTTCATTGAAACTTGAGAGAAATTTTTCTTTGAGATATTCAATTCTATTTGAATCTTTCTTTCTTGAGACCCTGGAGCTGGAAGCCATATTAAGGAGAAGCCTGTAGAACCCTCTTCTAGCTTCCGGACTTTCGGAATAACTTCCTCCGTATTTGGATATAAATGAGTCAAATTCCTTTTTAAGCCATTTCTCATTCTCTTTTTTCAACTTACTTTCTTCTGTCAGGATGGTTTCTGATTCATTATCCAGTGCCTTGAGAGCTTTCAGGAGAGAAGGATCTTTTCGGAGTTTATCGGCCATTTTCTCAAGTTTTCGGTTTCTTTCAAGGCTAAGCATTTCTGTTCCAGAGAGCAGGGCCGTAAATTCATATGGATCATCCGGATTTACGGTTTCATTGTAGATTTTTCCGAAAAGGCGGGCACCATGGGCAAAAGGTATGAAATGATCCCAGTAAATGCCGTGCCACTTTTGATAGATTTCAACTCGTTTTTCTATTTTTTCCGCAAGAGTGGAGTCTGAAAGTCCTGTAAGTTTTTCCTTTTCCAGTTCCCGGGCTTCGGACTGCATTTCCGGAATATATTTTTCTTCTATTGCTTTCCGGAGTTCCTTGAGATTTTCAAAACTACGTCTGAGGCTAAGGTACCAGCGCCTTTGCTCATCCTGCTCATCTTGTTTATCGTTTCCTTCTCCGGGTAGAGTAGTTATAGGTCTTGCTTGAAGGATATAAAGGATTGTTCCCC
The DNA here is from genome assembly GCA_964560735.1 of uncultured Methanosarcinales archaeon. GTDB lineage: Archaea > Halobacteriota > Methanosarcinia > Methanosarcinales > Methanosarcinaceae > Methanosarcina. The sequence continues at coordinate 56,166 of CAZLNG010000009.1, forward strand.
TGAAGGTCCATTCTATGTCCTGGGGAGTTCCAAAAAGGTCTTCGGTTTTTCTGGCCAGCTCGAAAACTTCCAGAACCTCCTCAGCGGATAGAGGTGGCTTTTTTTGAAGATTTTCGGGTATGGCTTTAAGTTCAGTGCCTTCTTCGGACACAAAAACTGCTTTTTCCCTTTCAACCGGGATGTGAGTTTTAATGCTGGCTGTCTGTCTGGAAACTATCCAGCGGTCGGGTTCTACAGTACCGTCAACAAGCCCTTTATTAAGCCCGTAAACGGCTTCAACAACTGCCTCGGAGTCATCATCCGGACTCCTTCCAAATGCAACTCCAGAAACTCTTCCTTCTACAATTTCCTGAATAAGCACCGCCATTGAGCTGGAGAGAACTTCCAGTCCCATTTCCTTTCTATATAGAAGGGCCGTATCTGACCAGAGGGAAGCCCATACAAGACGGATATGGTGCAGGATATCCAGGGCTCCGTGAATGTTTACATAGGAAGCATGTACGCCTGCAAAAGAAGTTTTTTCGCTATCCTCTCCTGGAGCAGAAGACCTTACAGCTACTGCTTTTTCGCCAAAATATCTGGGAATTTCCTCTTCAAGTTCATTTCCCATTTCCTGCGGGAAAGGGGTAAGAGCGAACATGTGCTTGATTTTTTCGGAGAGATCCCAGAGTTCTTCCCATCGCATTCCCTCAAAGGGCTTGCGGTTAAGTTCGAGGAGTATTCTGCCTCTAAGCCCTGTCAGGTCCAGATATGTGTTGTAAGCTGCAGTGCAAACGCAGACTCCCGAAGGTACAGATAAACCTTTTCTGTGCAGAGTACCAAGAACAGAGGCTTTTCCTCCGCACATCTTTTCCTTATTTCCCTGGATTTCTTCTATGGGTATGAGCCACATTTCCGTAATCCACCCCTCTAATAAAAAGGAAATTGCAGAATAAAATAGCGTGTATTAAGAAGAATGTCGTAAGAAGAATGTCATTTTTTGAGAGATTCAAACCATAACTTCAATAACATGCTGGAAATGAGTTACAACAATATACTTTTCAATCCTGACTTTAAAAAAAGCAGTCGTAGGAGAGTGTAAAAAGTCCACAAGGTAAGGATGTTTAGTCAGATAGACTTTCTCCATAGTATCCCGCTCACGCTCATGCAAAGGTTCTGCTCTGCCTATAACAGTTACAGCCATTGCGTCCCGAAAATCTTCTACTTTGTTTTTCCTGTTGTCAATCAGGAGGGAAACTGCGGGGTTTGCTATTAGATTTGAGTATTTTCTGGTAGCTTTTGTAGTTGAAAAAAAAAGATCAGTGAGCTCCTCATTAGAAGCAAAAGCAACCAGACTTACATAAGGAGCATTTGTATTTTGAGTTGCCAGAACAGCTAGAGGCTGAGACTCAAAGAACTGTTTCAACTGCTCCAGCACTTGCTCCTTCTCAAACCCTATGCTCTCTACAGGGTTTTCATCTTCTTTTTCTTCGAGTTTGTAATGGACAACAGATGCAACTTCATCTCTCATAATCACAACTCTACTGCTTTACAGGTACCCATCCTTTTCCCGCCCTTTATGAGATTCTGAACTTCTGGAAATCTGGCTTTTACTGAACGTTTTATTCTTTCAAAATTCCAACTACAGGATAGTCTTTAAAGACTTCAGGTCCATGGGGGGCTTCATCCATAGCTTCTGAAAGATCCTTGCCTGCTTCGTGAAGTCCCTGATGAACACCACCTTCCCACAGATAACTTTCCGAGACATCATAAATTTGCCCCTGGTAAGCAATATAGAGCTTTCCATTTCTACCGCTATACTCTGCAAGTTCTTCAAGTGTATATTCTTTCATTTCCATAATACCCATATCCTCCTTATAATTTTAGAATCTTTAGAATCTTTTCTAAGATTTTAATTCAAAAATGGAATGATTTTTACTGTCTTCACACGTTCAGCATTTTCAACATTTCATTGATATCATTAGTCGGTAGCTGACATTCATAATTTTGACAGACATATGCTGTAGCTTTACCTCCTACTGGCGTCTGCATTTTCGTGTACTCTGCCAGCTTTGTGATTTCGGGATCTTCTCCTTCAGGTCTGAAAACAAGCACTTTATTGGGAATGAAGTAAGTCCAGAGTTCCTCAAGCATAGCTCTTGTGTCGGCTTCCTCAAGCTTTCCGGCAATTACTACTTCGTACGAGGGACCCAACCTGAAGTCAAGACCCGACAGGAACTGGGTATAACCTGAGGGTATTTTTTGAGTAAGTGTCGAAAAAGCTCGTTCCATCCCCTCAACTTTCTCTTCCAACTCAAGACTTGCAGTTATTCTGGAAAGCCGAAGAAGATTTAGCATTTCCATGGAATTCCCAGAAGGTATGGCAGAGTCTGCAAATTCCTTTTTTCTGAAGATAAGTGATTCACTGTCATCGGCAGTAAAGAAAAGACCCCCATGTACAGGGTCCCAGAAGTGTTCAAGAAGTTCGAGATTAAGAGAAAGAGCTGCTTTAAGGTAGCGCAGTTCAAATCCCGCCTCATAAAGTTCAAGGAGTCCATGAATCAGAAAGGCATAATCATCTGCATTCCCGGGAATATCGGCGTTCCCATCTCTATAGCGGTGAAGCAAACGTTTTTTGGGATTGTAAAGGGTTCTGAGAATGAAGTCAGCTGCCTTTTCGGCAGCTTTCAGGTATTTTTTTTCTCCAAAAGTATGGAAACCCTTTGCAAGAGCTGCAATCATAAGCCCGTTCCAGTCAGTAAGGATCTTGTCATCTCTTGAAGGTCTTTCACGTTTATTTCGGGCTTCGAAAAGCTTCTTTTTAGCTATTTTTATCCGACTCTCGATCTCATCAGTAGAGATCCCTAATTCAGCAGCAAGGGCTTCAGAAGATTGAACCATATAAAGAAGGTTAGTTCCGGTCTTTTTTCCTCTGATCTCTTCTTCAAAGTTGCCTCCTTCTTTTAAACTGAAGGTTTTTTTAATCAGCTCGGCTTCCTCTGTATCAAGAATCTTTCTGACTTCCTCTAAAGTCCAGAGGTAGAAAGTGCCTTCTTCTCCTTCTACATCCGCATCCTCCCCACAATAAAATCCACCTTCTTGAGATGTCAGGTCTCTTAGTACATAATCAAGAACTCCTTCTGCGGTTTCTTTGTATATTTCTTTTCCGGCAATCTGATAAGCTTCGGTGTATGCAGCCGCAATTAGAGCCTGATCATATAGCATTTTTTCAAAATGAGGGACAATCCACCTGTTGTCTGTGGAGTAGCGGTGGAAACCAGAACCCAGATGGTCGTGAATTCCTCCTCTGTACATGTTTTCCAGGGTATGTTCTACCATATGTAGAGCTTCAGGGTTCCTGCTGCGTCTCCAGTAGCGAAGCAAAAAGAAAATTTTGTGCGGAGTGGGGAATTTAGGCGCACTTTCAAAGCCTCCATATTCGAGATCAAAAGAACTCAGTAACTCCTCATAGGCTTCCTCAATTATCGCCTCTCCAATCTCTCCTCCCGCAGATTCTGAGATCATATTCTGGATAGTGGATGTAATCTTTTCAGCCGAATCAAGTACCTCTTTGTGCTGCCTGTCCCAGATCTCCGCAATTCTGGGCACAAGTTCGAGCATTCCTGTCTGATTGAAGCGGGATTTTTTTGGTATATACGTTCCTGCGAAAAAAGGCTTTTTGTCAGGGGTCATTATGATATTAAGCGGCCAGCCACCCCTTCCAAGAATAATCTGACAGATTGTCATGTAAACATTATCAATATCCGGGCGCTCTTCCCGATCTACCTTTATGCAAACAAAAACCTGGTTCATAAGTCCTGCTACTTCTTCGTCTTCAAAAGACTCGTGTGCCATTACATGACACCAGTGGCAGGTAGAGTAACCAATCGAGAGGAAGACAGGTTTATTTTCTTTTCTGGCTTTTTGAAAAGCCTCTTCTCCCCACGGATACCAATCTACGGGATTATAGGCGTGCTGCAGGAGATATGGACTCTTTTCATTGATCAGACGGTTAGGTCTTCTTTGTTCTTTCCCCAGTTAAATCCCTCCAGTTTCTCCAGGCTCAATCTCGGAATTCAGGATGTAGATCCTGAAAGAATGCGGACTCAGCTCCTTTATAGAATTCATCATATCTCCCCTCAGCTACAACAATGCCGCCAAACATTTGATTCAAAACGAATTAACAGTCTTGAAACGGATTCTTATCTTCCTTTATATAATAGTAATCATTTGCCAAAATATAGGGTTAACCTGAAAACCGAAAAATCAGGTACAGCCAAATTTCCCCAATTGAAATAGTCATCCCATAAATATCAATATATCGGTATTCAGGTTATAATTCTGCGATACATTAAAAAAGGGAGATAAATCAGGAATAAAAGAGAGAAAAGGTGATTTAATCACTTTATTTTGCTTAATGGAATGTTTTCAGCTCAGATTCTCTTTTACAAACCAGTCTTCAGTTAGTCGAGAACTTATTTCTTTAGGACTTACGCGGTTGAACTGAAAAACCAACGGCGTTAAACTTTCAACTGTCTAAACCATAGCTTTTATAGCAATGTCTATTGATCTTGATTTTGAACCTCAAGTGCGTAAGTCCTATTCTTAAAAGAATGATGAATAGAAGCTTTATTAATTCTCTGAAATTCCCTGTTTT
>CAZLNG010000010.1:0-20798 GCA_964560735.1 uncultured Methanosarcinales archaeon
TCAATCATCAAAGATTGAAAGATTCTGAATTGTTTTTAATCTATTTGATACGACATTTCACTATGGACTCTAAACTAGTTTTATCAGTTCGGTGAGTTTATACGTTTTCATTTTTTTTGTTAAATCTTCATGCAAGTTATAGTTTTACAGTAAAAATTTACACTTCGTAAGTTGAATAAATTTGTTTGTAAGCGTTTTTTTCCAGGGGCTGGAAACACTATAAAGTATAAAGTATAAAGTATAAATTATATAATTAGCTTATCAGGGAGGAAACCTATGAGCAATAGGGAATTTGTAAATCAGAAAAAAGAAGCTCTTATTGAGATGACAGACAGTTTTGCGGGCCGCTATCTTGATGAAGACTATAAAATTCTGTGCCGAAAGCTGATAGATAAAATGAGCCGTAAAAGGCAGGTACCCTTTCTTTCAGGAAGACCGGAGATATGGGCTGCTGCAGTGGTCTATGCGCTTGGGCAGATCAATTTTCTTTTTGACAAAAGTTTTGAACCTTATATTAGTGCTGCTGATCTCTGTGATTATTTCGGGACAAGCACAAGCACAACTTCCCAGAAAGCAAAGCTTATCCGCGACATGTTCAAAATGAGATATTTTGATGAGGAATTCTCTACTAAAAGAATGCAAGAGGCGAACCCCTTAAATGAATTTGTCATGATCAATGGATTAATTGTGCCTGTTTCTACTGTTATGAAAGTATTGGACGAAGAAGAAGCCAGGTTACGGAAAGAACTAGAATTGGAAGAGGAAGATTTTAAAACTGAAGAAATATGAGTATATGTTCCCGTTTCCAGAAGCTTATCAATTATGCTTTATGACTTTCGATTTTGGAGGTTCCTGATTGAATTTGTCTCCCTACAAATTGCCTCCTTATTTATATTCCTATTTTTCAGGTCCTTCTGACTTTCATATTTATTAATCTAAGAAATCTTTTTACTGGAGAAGTTGCTGGTTTTACAACTACTTTGTCTCCGGAAGAAAAACTCTCTCCTTTGATGCCTGCCAGGTATTCCAGGGAACTTATTCCGTTTATTGAAAGGGGAAACTTTTTTTCGTTTCGGTATTCCACTATCTTTTTCAGTAATGGATATTCTTCAATACCCCTGTTGTCATACCTTGAGACTCTTGTCAAAAACCTTGAGATTAGAGGGTTTTTAAAGTATCTTCCCCAGATTGGATTATCAATTACCTCGTCATAATAGCTGTGAATAAATGTCCTGTAATAAAGGAGCTTTTCGTACTTTGAACGTTCTTCCAGAGGTTTGAGATTTTGTATATCAATGGTACAATCAATGTCTTTAAGTACACTAAGTTCGTCTGAAAACAGCAGGTCTCTGGCATATTTTCTGTATAACTCCTGATTTATTCTATGTTCTATCGGAACTTTCAAAAAGAAATTAACTAACTCCATATCCCAGAATGGGATTCTCCATTCATATCCGTAAAATTCGTAGACTCTGACTGAATTAACAATAAACTTTGCCTGCCGCTCATTAAAATCAAATAATTCTATTGCACCTGCGCAGGTCTCATTGTCATTGATTTCTATTCCAGTTATTGCTTTGTCTATCTTTTCTCGAAAGGTATTCTCAAGTTCACACTCAGCAGGCCATTTCCAGAGGTTATAGTGCCTCTTCAATGAATCTACCAAAAAGGTTTCTGAATCATAGTTTCTTGAATTATCAAGGTAATAATGAGGAATATGGCTGCCTGCAAGCATATCTCCGGTGTGTCCAGGGACAAATACTGAATTGTCCGGAATTTTTCCCTGATTTCTCAATTCCTGCACTGTCAGGAAGTCCTGCATATGCGGCAAAGATGAAAGGTTTCCAGCGAGTACCCGGTATTGATCTGCTTCTTCAGAATTATAACACTCACGCCATTTTCGGGCTGTATATTCTACAAAAAACCAGTCATATCCAAGGGTCTTTGCAACTTTTTTGCTTATTATTGATTCCCGATTGCCTTTTCTTCCATAACTGATGCAGATAACATCATCTACTCCAAGCCTCTTCAACATTGCAATAATAATGCGCGAATCAAGCCCGCCGCTTAAAGGCACTACAAGCTTTTTTCCCTGTTTCCGGGTGCTCTCAATGAGTCTTGTAAAGGCATTTACGAAAGCCTGATCCAGAATTTCAAGAAGCTTGTCCTCAGGTAGTTTGTAATAATTTCCATGCAAAAATCTGAAATATTCGACGGTTTTCAGAATATTCTTTTTCTTTTGATATATGATAAATTCTGAGTTTTTCATCTGCTTTATGCTATCAAAAAGAGTTTCGTTCCCTGTTACATAGCCTGCAACCAGGAATTCTGCTGCATTTTTCTCATTCAGAGGCTGGCCATTTTTCTCCTTTAGATAATAAGCGTTGTCCGATACAATAAAACTATTTTTTGATACTGTATAAAATAGAGGAATACTTCTTAGTTTGTCAACAGCACAAAATATCTTGTTTCCTGACTCAGCAACGACTGCAAATTGGCCATTGAGATCTTTAAGAAAGTTTCCTATCTCTTCTTCTTTACTTTCATCTTCTTTACTGATAAGGGGATACAATAACTCCGCCAATCTTTCCAGACTCAGGAGCTTATTGTTGAGAAATAAGTTTCCTTTTAAATAATATCTAGTTCCATTGAGTTTTACCTCTTTCCACGGAGAGTATTTATTCATTAATTTGATTTCATTTTTCATTTTTTACATCCCCCTAATGACCATTGTATCGTTTTTATCCGTTATCGGAGGCAGACTTTCCTCCATATTAACAGTTTGACCATCAGCAGTTTTCAGCTGGTGGAGAATAATTAAGTGAACGCTAACTGACATACTAATGTAAAAATTTTATAAACGAATCCTTTCAGGACACGACCCTCTAAATTTTCCCTTAATGATATTATTCTCAATTCCTTAAATTTATTTTTATATTCAATTGGCAAGATAATTTATACTGTATCGATCTGATTAATTCCAATACCTATAATAGGTCATCTGTCTTACATACGAAGTATGCAGGATATCATTTTTATCGATGGAGGCAGCCTTCCTACTCCTGAGGGTATCACGAGAGAATGGGTAAAGGCTGCAGCTGAAAACCGTGATGAGGACGAAAAACTCTTTTCCATGATAAGGGAAGCTTTTCGGAGGAAGATTGATGTTGGTGTGCATGTCCCCACTTATCCTCAGTTTAGAGATATGATAGGGCAGTTTCTTGATATCATTAAAGACGAAAAAAACTGTTATGAGCCTTATGTATTGAAAGAGGAGAATGCACAGATCCTTGAGCTGGAGATAATCGATGAAGTCGCAAAGCAATACAGGAAAGAAACAGGAAAAACTCTTGAGGTCAGGGTCTGTCTTGCGGGTCCCACGGATCTTTATCTTCAGGCCTTCGGGGCAACCGTTTATGCGGATGCGTATCACATCCTTGCTCTGGACCTTGAAGATTTCATAAAACAGGCATTTGATACTGCAAAGAATTTCAAAATTAAGGTCATAGCCCTGGATGAACCCAGTATCGGGATTAATGATAAAATCCAATTCTCAGATGCTGACATCATCTCTGCTCTCACTCTTGTTTCCACATATGCAAGAAAACAGGGTGCAGATGTGGAGATTCACCTTCATTCCCCCTTAAAGTATAAGCTTATCTGCGAGACTCCTATCAACGTTATCGGATTTGAGTACGCAGCAACTCCTTCATATCTCAATCTTCTGGACAGAAAAGTGCTTGAAGATTCCAATACTTATATCAGGTTAGGAGTATCGAGGACCGATATTTCAAGTCTTATAGGGATTGTCAATGAAAAGTATGAAGTCAATGCGTGGAAAGAAAAGAAATATATGCAAAAAATCGTCACTGATCTTGAAACTCCCCAGGTCATAAAAAAGAGACTGGAAACGGCTTATTCGGTTCTTGGTGATCAAATAAAATATGCAAGTCCTGACTGTGGGCTGGCTTTCTGGCCCGATCAGGAATTAGCCCTCAGGCTTCTTGAGAACACTGCAAAAGGCATTAATGAATTTAATTCGGAAAGGAAATCAGGAGAGTAACCTCTCCTGAATCAATCCTATCAAATAGAACTTTCTATCAAATAGAAATTTACTTTTAAAGCCAGCAATAAATGAATTAATTATTTCATAAGATCAATTTTCAGGCATTTCTTCTCTATTTTTATAATTTTTCTGTCTTTCCAATAATGCTAAATTCTTACAGGTCTACTAAGAGGATATGGAAGAAATCATCTTTGACGATATCGGAAGTTATCCCCTTCCCGAAGGAGTTAGCAAGGAATGGGTCCAAAACGCCTTTAAAACGAGAGCAGAAGATGAGAAACTTTTTACGGTAATCAATGACGCTTTCCAGCAGAAGATAGATGCTGGCGTAGATGTTCCTACCTATCCTCAGTACCAGGATATGAATGAACAGTTTCTGAAGGTTATTCGTGACTCTAACTGCTGCGAAAGCCCATTTGAAGTAAAACTTGAGTGTGCGAAGATAGAAGAGCTTGAGGCCATAGAGACAGTTGCCAAAGCCTATAAGGAAAAATTTGGAGAAACCCTGAAGGTTCGGATCTGTGTAACCGGCCCAACAGAGCTTTACCTTAGAGAGTTTGGGGGTACAAGATATACAGACATCTATTCTCTTTTTGCAAAAAACGTGAACAAGTTTGTCCGAAACTCTATGAAAGCTGCAAAGCATTTCAAGATAGCAACGGTTTCTATTGATGAACCAAGCATCGGGCTGAACCCCGAGATTGCTTTTGATGAGAACGATGTCATTTCTGCCCTTACAGATGCATCAAAATCGGCAAGTAAGTGGGGAGCAGATGTAGAGATTCACCTCCATTCTCCTCTTTATTATAATTTCGCCTGCGAAACTCCTACAATCAATGTGATAGGTGTAGAATCAGCAGGTACGCCTTCCTATCTGGAGCTGATAGACAAAAAAGTCCTGGAAAACACGGATTCTTTCCTCAGGCTGGGAATTGCAAGGACTGACATCTTCACTCTTGCAGGAGTTCTCAATGAAAAGTACTGTACTAACGTCTGGAAAGACCAGCAGTATCTCCCGGAAATCGTTACTGAACTGGAGACTCCTGCTCTTATAACAAAGAGGCTCAAACTTGCTTACAGGCGTTTTGGCAATTTAATAAAATATGTTGGTCCTGACTGCGGACTGGGCTCCTGGCCTTCCCAGAGAATAGCTTTTATTCTGCTCTCAAATGTGGCACAGGCGATCAAGGATTTCAGAGAACCTCTCTGATCCTTAACCTTTTTTTCAATTACTCTTTTAGAAAAACCAGCGCAGTTTTTCTGAAAAAACTGAGTTCTCTTCGAAACTGAGTTCTCTTCGAAACTGAGTTCTCTTCGATAGACTTGAAATTGATGACTGGTTTTAGCTAAAAACTATGGCACCTGAAGTCCTTTTCAAGTAACTCATGTCTTATTTTTCTACCCAGTGGAAGTTATGCTGTGCTATGAAATTCTCTAAAAATAGTCTACTGATCTAGGAGCACAGTGGAAATAAAGGGGTGGTCTTTCAGAGTTGTTTCTAAAATCTCTTTTCATCTCAGGAATTTCTGATTAGTCGTTGATTATTCGTTAAGTCTTCCATGCCGTCTATCAATTTCATCCATCATATCCAGCATCTTGCGGATGGCAGTCCGGATAGCATCCGACTGGCTGACGAATTTCTTGTTGTCTCCCACATGCCTGTTAAGGTCATCCAGAAGCTCCTGAGGAATTTCAACACTTACTTTTGGCATAGAATTGCACCTTTTTATGTCTCAAACGCAAGACTTAGATAGATATCTCATTGAAACAAAGCTTGATGCAAATACATTCTGGAAGTTTTAAAAAAGCTTTGAGAAAGAGATTAGCGGGCCCGAAGGGATTTGAACCCCCGGCCTATGGATTAAGAGTCCATCGCTCTGCCTGACTAAGCTACGGGCCCACGCATTATTATTCTCATTGAATGAGCGACTCTCACAATGGATTTTTAAATATTTATAGGTTTCGGCATGGATGTACATCTTCTTAATTTTTACAAACTTGAATCTTAGTCTGTAAGAATTTGTCCTTTTGAACACTGAAACTTTCCTTTCTGCAAACATTTATTTGTTTTTATTTAAAATATTTATCTAAAATACTAGATGTTAACTTTCTTATTAACAAGATAGCTTTATTATTTTCCAGTTCATTTTATTTTTTAAATATTAAATTTATTTAGCAACTCTTTTGTATCCATCACCTAATCCTTCATTTTATCTATCATCACTGTGGTCTCAGAGGTTTCAAAATAAGAAACTAAAAGTCTGAAAAATTATAGCTTAGAGTATTCTCCCAACTTCGTTATTTTTCTTTTTTTAGACACATCAAAGCAAAACGTTATATACAAGCGAATATGAGTATGACCATTAATTGACTTATCCGAAGCTCTGTTGGGGATCAATTAATCAAATAGATTAAGTAGAATGCGTACTACCAATTTGGTTTTTCAAGTTTGGTTTGTTAAGTACTGTTTTTACTCTTCTCTGTCGATGGAGCTTGTTTAAGCTGATTAATAGAAGTTAAAGGAACGAATCTAATGTTTAGAGATGAAAGTGCTTCTGTGCCCGTTGAAGAGGGCAGAACTTACGATGTAAATATTCAGGATGTAGGTCGTAATGGAGACGGTATTGCCCGTATCGAAGGCTTCGTAGTTTTTGTCCCGAATACAAATGTTGGCGATGAAGTTCAGATTAAGGTCGAAAGAGTACTTCCCAAATTTGCATTTGCAACCGTTGTTGAGTAAATGCAGGTATAGGAAATCAAATAATTAAATAAAGTAAATTAAAGGAATGGTTTTTCATGTTCAGAGAAGAAAGTCGCTCAATCCCTGTCGAAGAGGGCAAAGTTTACGATGTAACAATTCAGGATATTGCTCGCCAGGGAGACGGCATCGCTCGTATTGAGGGTTTTGTGGTCTTTGTCCCGAATACGAGTGTTGGAGATGAAGTTCAGATTAAAGTCAATAGAGTACTTCCCAAATTTGCATTTGCAACTGTTGTTGAGTAAATGCGGGTAAAGAAATTAAAATAATTAGATTAAATTAACGTAAAGTAAATTAAAGGAATGGTTTTTCATGTTCAGAGAAGAAAGTCGCTCAGTCCCTGTCGAAGAGGGTGAAGTTTACGATGTCACAATTCAGGATATTGCTCGTCAGGGAGACGGCATTGCACGTATAGAAGGTTTTGTTATCTTTGTCCCGGGCACCAAAGTTGGCGATGAAGTCCGGATTAAAGTCGAAAGAGTACTTCCTAAATATGGTTTTGCCAGCGTAGTTGAATAATCAAGAACTCCAAATGAAAAAGAGTAGACTGAAAAATCATACATACCACTAATTTTTCAGTCTTTTTCTATTCATTATACTAAACTGATTTTAAGGGTTACCAATTGCTTAAATAGTGCTTTTTAATCTTTCCCTGTAAATTAGTGCTTTTTAATCTTTCTTGACCTATTTTCGAGTTCTATTCTTGTCTGTTTTTCAAGGTTTTTGTCTTTGTTCATTGAGGCATCTGATAGTGAACGTTCGATGCTATTATATAATAGATCTTCAATCATATTTTGAAAACCCAATTGCGAAGAATTTGTAAATACCTTACAGATAAAACCCTGCTCTTCGTCGATAACCGGGGAAAATAGCCCGGAGTGATTGCTAATGATTCGTTCTATCAAGTACCATCCCCGGTCCAATACCTTTGTGATTGAAAAAAAAGCTTTTTTTGACGATGACCTTACTCTTGACGGCAACGTAATTGTCGGGCAGGAAGTAAAGTTCTGGAAAAATCTTACTGTGACTGGCAGGCTTGAACTCGGGAGGTGTTCAGTCGTCAATGGTAATGTAAAAGCCAGAAGTGCGCTTGTTTGCTCAGAGGCAAAAATTCTGGGGAATATAGAGGCTGTATCTGAACTTGTTCTTCTTGATCGAGCCAGAGTAAGTGCAGTAGCCTGCGAGGGAGATATCCGCGCCAGGCCTGGATGTGAACTAGGCTCCGTAAAAGCAGGCGGCACTCTCGAACTCGTGGGAAAGGTTGTTGTGAAAAGAGTAGAACCTTTAACGAAAGTAATTATTCGGGCCGAAGAGGAACTTTCGGCTCTGTCGTAACTTGACTCTACTTTTATAACTTCACTTCTATTTTCTTTAGTTTCTAAAACTCACTTTTTGAACCTTTCTTCTTCCAGAAGTTTCAGGACATGATCTCTTAAAAGGTTAGCTTCCTGGCCAGTTCTGCAGCGTGGGCGAGGCAGGTCTACTTTTACAATCTCCTTTATTCTTCCCGGCCTTGAGGTCATAACAACTATTCTGTCAGAAAGAAAAACTGCCTCATCCACACTATGAGTAACAAAAAGTACCGTTACATTTTTTTGTTCCCATATTTTTAAAAGCTCATCCTGCAGGATATTTCGAGTCTGAGCGTCCAGAGCTCCAAAAGGTTCATCCATAAGAAGGACCTCGGGTTCATTCGCAAGCGCTCTTGCAATAGCTGCTCTCTGCTGCATTCCTCCCGAGAGTTCATACGGATAACTGTTTTTAAATTGCTCCAGGCCAACAAGATCAATATATCTTTCTACCTGCTTTCTGGCTTCAGTTTTTTTAATTCCCTGCATTTCCAGCCCAAATGTAATATTATCTATTATTGTTCTCCAGGGAAAAAGTGAGTACTGCTGGAAAACCATACCCCTTTTGGGGTCCGGTCCTGTTATAGGAACTCCGTTAAGTGTAATTTCTCCTAAAGTTTGGATCTCAAGACCTGCTATTATCCTGAGCAAAGTGGTCTTCCCACAGCCTGAAGGCCCAAGCAGGCAGATAAACTCCCCGTCTTCTACATCAAAATTTATGTTACGTAGCGCTTCTGTTCCAGTACCATCTTCTTTTTTTGTGAAGATGCGCGAAACATTTTTTACATCCACTCTGCCCATCTTACACCACAGTTCCTGACGTCCATCTGAGTAATTTCCTATCAACATAGTACCTGAAGAAGCGATCGATGAGAAGACCTACGAATCCGAGCAAGAGCATATAAACGAGCACGAAATCCATCCTGTGTAGATAATAGTTGAACCATATCCTGTAACCAAGCCCTGTTTTGCTGACTCCAAACATTTCAGCAGCAACGAGGCACATCCAGCCCACTCCCATTGCAATCCTGATTCCCGCAATAATTGAAGGCATTGCTGAAGGTATGGCAATAAAACGTATAAGGTCCAGGTTTCGAGTGCAGCCAAGAACCTTTGCAGCCTCAACATAGACTTTAGGTACATTTTTGAAGCCTGTATAAGTATTAATTACAATTGGAAAAATCATTCCTACAAACACTACAAAACCTGCAGCCTGATGGGTAAGTCCAAACCACACAATTGCAAAAGGAATCCAGGCAAGTGGAGGAATTGGGCGAAGAATCTCAATTATAGGGTCTATCGCTCTATTTATCTTTTTGAACCAGCCCATACTTATTCCAAGAGGAATTCCTATTAAAAACGCGGCAACAATACCAATTGAAAAATGTAAAAGACTTGTCATTGTATCTGTATAAATCAATCCACTTCCGAGAATAGAAATAAAAGAACTCAAGACATCAGAAAAACTTGGCAAAAGTAGTTTGTTTTTTACAACTCTTTCCGCTATAATTTGCCATGCTGCAATCGCAATTAAAAGAGATAGTACTTCAATCCCTTTTTCTTCGATTGTTTTTGCTAAATTAATTTTCATGTCTTATTAAAAGAATTCTTAGTTTTTTACCTTTCCGGCAGTCTACAATTTTTGGAATGAATTTGGTTCGGACTGCTTCCTGTAAAATAGAAGCAGTCGAACACTTGCTTAAATTTTAATTTTTCTCTATTTTTGTTTACTCTCCACTGGTAGCTTTCTCATAGAAGCTTGTGTCGAAGATTTCTTCTGCTGTCAGGGGCTTCTGGGTATAATTAAGCTCATACTGAATTCTCGAATAATCCACAACTGAACCTTCGATCATTGCAGGATCTGTGATCCAGGATCCATCCCATTCCTTGAGAGAGGTCTGTACGGTATCCAGATCTTCTGTAGTCTTATTTGAATAAATCTGAGCAGCCTCTTCTACATTCCCCTTGTTATACTCTGTTGCCTTTATATGAGTCTTTACAATCTGTTCCACAAGGTCTGGATGCTCCCTGATTAGTTTTCCACTCACAAGAAGTACACAGCAAGCGTGATTGGGACTCATTTCTCCAGACTGTACAATTGTACGCCCATTACCTTCTTTTTCAACAACAGTTGGGGAAGGGTGAGGCAGGAACACGGCATCAACCTGTTTTGCTGAGATAGCTGTGACAGCATCTCCAGGGGTCATTCCAAGGATAGTCACATCATTTTCAGGATCAAGGCCATTTTTGATGAGCCATTCTTTAAGCAATGTATCCTGAATTGTTCCTGGTGGGAAAGTGGCAATTTTGAGCCCTTTAAGATCCTCAGGACTGTTGTATTCATATTCGGGTCTCAGGACGAGACTTGAACCATTTATCTGTACAGGTTCAACAATCTTTGCATCGAGACCGCCACTGAGGGCTGTAATTGCAGGGGCTGCACCAACATAGGCTACGTCAAGGTCTCCAGCCATCATAGCCTGCATTTCAGGAGCACCTGTCGGAAATTGATATTCGTTAATCTTTTCGACTCCATAAGGTACTAGATCCTCTTTCCACCATCCTTTTTCAGCTGCTGTCATATACGCAATCTGATGGGTACTCGGCTGGTAGCCAAAGTTCAGTTCAGTAATTGCAGCTTCTCCAGTTCCGCTTTCATTTCCTTTATTGTCGGAGACACAACCCGATACGAAAGCAGATGCGATCAGTAATAAAGTAAGTACCAATATGCTTAATTTTTTCAAAGCTCCACCTCTATAACTTGTATAACTGATACTAATTTCTATTAATGATACTAATTCCTATAAAATGATACCTTCACTAGCTAAATAATATCTTCTGAGACAGGACTCTCTCAGGAACTACAGGGGGGTTTTAATTAATTATTGTCGTGTTTGTAAATATTTTCAAAAAAAATTGTTTAATTTCTCCTGAACAAATTTCAGTAAAAATAAAATATATAGCTTAAAAGCATTAATATTTTTTGAAACTATCTATATATACATTATCAAAGCTTTCCAGATTATATCCCAAATGTATTAATACATTTGGATATATTTCTCATTCAGGAATAAAATTCCTGTAATATGTAACTATTTTCAGTTATTTGAAGGTTTTTTACAGGATTTCAGAGGTTAAATTTTATGAATGTTGCAGACAAGGTTATCAAATCCGCGTTCGAATCCGATGAGGTATTTCAAAAAACATTTTCGACTGTAATTAAGGAGGATCTTAACCTCACTGCAGTGGACTTTGCTAAAAAGGCAAACATTCCACCGAGTACCCTCTATAAGATCCTGTCAGGCAACCGGGATCCCAATATTAAAACCCTCCGCCAGATAGTGAAAACTATCCGTGAAATCAAGGAGTCGGATACTGGAGATTTTATAGCCGTAATTGCAGCCCGCTCGGTACTTGACAACATCGTTGAAACGAAGAAAAAAATTGCTGGAAGGCTAGTCACTATAAGGGAATACTCAGCAACCTCAATGGAAGAAGCCATAATAGCAGCAGTTAACGCTGAGAGAGACGGAGCTAAGGCCCTGGTTTGTGCTCCCATAGTCAGCCCTACTGTGGAAAAAATCCTGAATATTCCTGTTACGACTATTATCCCGAAAAATAGCCTTATAGATGCAATCGAACTTGCTCTCAAAAAGATGGAGTAAAAAAGAATAAAATCAATTTTAAATCTTTTTAAAATCAAAAAGAAACCCGCGTTTAGTTAACGCGGGAATTTTAAGATCAATTTTTTTCAGTTTTCTTTATACCCTATATTTTTATCTTTTTAATTTTACCGAGTTAATAAGTTCCTGTACTTTCTGTTGCAGCATTTCAATATCTCCGCCGCCTTTGGTAAAGAAGTAAGCAACTCCTCCGATTATTAACAGGGCAACAACTCCAAGGACATAAAGCAGCATAGAGGACTTTTCTTTTACAGTGTAGGTGGCAACTTCTTCTCCTATTACTGCATTATAGGTTCCCGGCACTTCTTCACTGTGTTCAAATGTCACTGTGGTGTTTTCACCTATACCCAGGGTAATATTCTGGGAATCAACTACACTTTCGTTTACAGACAATTCCGCATTGTATTCTCCTGCAGCATTGCCTATATTTTCGATGTTAGCTGATATCGTCGTATTCTTTCCGGCACTCACCTCTATAGGATCAACTACCATGTTGGAAACTTTAAAGATAGCTTCAAGAGCCTTCACTTTCAAATTAATATTCTCGTCTGCGAAGCCCTCTTTTGTAACACTAACCTTGATAGTTCCGCTTTCACCTGTCTTATATGTGATTTTTCCATCGGACCCGGTTTCTCCAAAGGCTTTTCCATCTACTGAAACATTTGCACCTTCAACTGGATCTCCTCCAATCTTTTTCAGGGCTTCTATAGTGATTGTATCGCCTGCATAGACTGTTTCAGGAGAAATATTAAGACTCATCTGCTCTTTTGGGGGATTAACATTGATACTTTTGGTTGCCTTCGTGTAATCCTCTTTTTCTGCGGTTATCTTGAGGGCTCCTACATCTTCAGCCTTATACTCAAGAATTCCATCAGCATCTGTTTCCCCTTCACTGGTTTCGTTAACCGTTATTGTGGCAGCTTCTACAGGTTCATCACCTGCAGTCACTTCGATATTAAAGGTGTCACCGGCGTAAATTTCACCGGGTACATTAATTTTAAGCGCATTGCTGGCATTTCCTCCGGCTTCAACCTGTACGAAGGGATAGAACCTGAGAGTGCTGTCATCGGCTGTCTTGAAACTGACATTTCCCATGACCTCGGCTGTTTCATCCTGGCCAAGTCCGATATCATCATCGTTTTTCATTGTGATACCGCTTTCAGAGATACTGCTAACCTCCATCTCGCCGAAGGTGTCCCCATTACTGATTTCAGTGTAATCGTCCGAAAGCTGGAAAATACCCTGTACAAAGACAGCAGATGTCTCAGTTCCTGAGAAAACTGTGCCGAAATGGACTATGATAAGAGGTATATCTTCTGCTTCTCCAAGAGCGGTTTTGTAGACATAGTCATCACCAGAGCTGACAAAGCCTTCATCTACTACTTCTCCGTCTTTTTCGAGCTGTACCCAGACAGATTCTCCGTTAACATCTACTTCCTTGATGTTCAAGGAATAACCCTCTTCGAGAACAAGAGCAGATCCTGAGTTCATTGACTTTTTATCATCACTGTCTGTAAGAACCTTACAGAGGATATTGTCCGAGAGAAGGCTTACATCGTCAACTTCCCCTTCAACGGCTCCATCCTCATATCCGGCAAAGTACTTGTCTGCCATAAATCCGACAACTGTGAAATTGCCCCATTCGTCATGCTCAAACTCAACAGGTTGAGGCTTTGAATTGTAGACAAGTTTGCCGGAGGGTATCTCCCTATCTCCAAGCTCTTCAATTGTAAGACTTTCAGTCCCAATTCCCTCATCTATATTGTAATAGAAACCTTCAAAGTTTAAAGGCGTCCAGCTAGTGACTGGATTGGCAGCGCTCTTGTCATAGACAGTCCCGCGCAACTCATAAGTTCCGGATTCGGAGGTATCCAGGATAGGAGCAAAGCGCAATATGCTGTCATCAGCTACCTGAAGCTTTACCTTGCCCATCAGGTCGACTATATCTCCCTCATCGAGCCCGATGCTATCTTCATTTTTCATCTTTATTTCGCTGCTGCTGAGGGATGTGACTTCCATTTCGCCGAAGGTATCTCCATTTGCAAGCTCTAAATATTCGTCTGAAATCTGGAAGAGACCCTGTATGAAGACAGCAGAGGTTTCACTTCCTGCAAAAACCGTGCCAAAGTGGGCAATAATTATAGGTACGTCTTCTGCATCTCCAAGATCGGTTTTGTAGACATAGTCATCACCAGAGCTGACAAAGCCTTCATCCACTACTTCTCCGTCTTTTTCGAGCTGTACCCAGACAGATTCTCCGTTAACATCTACTTCCACGATTTTCAGGGCATAACCTTCTTCGAGTGGAAGGGCATCTCCAGAATTTGCGGACTTTTTATCGTCGCTGTCAATGAGAATCTTGGAAAGTATGCCGTCAGAAATCGGGCTTATATTGTCTTTTATAACTTTGGAATTGTTTTCGCTGTAACCTGCGAAATATTTCTCTGCCATGAACCCTATTATCTGGTACGATCCCCATTCACTATATTCAAAATCAGTCTCAGTAGGCTTCGTGATGTATTCAACGTTCCCTGAATCTATGGACCTGCCTATATCTGTAATCTTCAGCTCTTCTGAGGAAACTCCGCTATTAAGGTCATAGTAGAAGCCTGAGTAACTCTGAGCGTTCCACGTGTAGGTGGTGGGCATTCCCTCTTTCCATATCCTATCCCCACTTGAATTATTAGTTCCTGAAGTGGCTTCTATGGAACCTGTCGTTGTCTTCGGCGTTCCATTAGCATCGTTTACAGTTAAGGTTACTGTGTACGTACCTGCAGTGGTATAGATATGTGTCGGGTTTTGTTCTGTACTGTTTGAACTGCCATCTCCGAAATTCCATTGCCGGGATGCAGCACCTGTGGATTTGTCAGTAAAGAAGACAGTTAAGGGCACTGATCCTTTTGTAACGTTTGCTTCAAAAGCAGCAACCGATTCTGCTGGAACAGACACGGTTATGTAATTTCCCTTCGTTTCCGTATCGGTATCATTTCCATATCCTGCCGCTAATGTTACCGTGTACGACCCTTCACTGGCATAGGTATATTTCGGATTCTGTTCTGTGCTGTCAACGATGCCATCGCTGTTGAAATCCCACTGCCAGGTTGCGTTTGCGGGTAGCTCCGTTGATTGATCTGTGAACGTTACGTTTAGGGGCAACGCTCCGTTTATTGGGTTAGCGCTAAAATTTGCAGTAGTTGCAGTTGCAGCTCCGCAAAATAGTCCTAACGCCAGAATTGCTGTAAATAGCTGTAAAATAGTTTTATTCATATTCTATCCTTCTGAACCTTGTGCATAAATTATATCTATTAACTTTTATGTTAAAAGTTTTCGAATTTATTTCGTTTTTATGATCTCTGTGAAATTCTTCAGCAATAACACTTAATTTCTCTGTAACTCGAAGTTTCTATCTGAGGACCTGGTAGTTTTAATCAAGAGGATTTATCAAAGGCTTCTGCTTTTAGCTGCTGGTATCCTCTCTGCTCTATTGTTGTCAATTTGCATTCGGGGGATTCGAGCATAATGCCAGCTTCATACTCTGTGCATTCTCCTATAACTGTTAAGTTACATATATTTTGTACTTTTTTCAGCTTTTGAGGGTCAATTGTCATAAGAAGTTCGAAATCTCCGCCTGTGTAAAGAGAAAGTTCTGTAAGTTCTTCGGAATTTGAAACAAATTCCCTGACTTCTCTGAGAATAGGAAGACTATTTTTCAGGATTATGAAACCCACATGGCTTTCCTTTGCAAGGTCGTAAAGGGACATAGCAAGGCCGTCACTTGTATCCATCATGGAGGTGACTGCTCCGGACTCAGCAAGTTTTCTGGCTTCTTTAATGCGAGGAATGGGTTCTAAAAGAACCTTAAGAACAGTTTCACTTACTTGCTTTCCGGACAGGAGGGCCTCAAGAGCAGCTCCAGCAGAGCCTGTGTATCCTGTGACACACACAATATCCCCTGGCTTTGCTCCGTGCCTGAGAAGAAGCTGGCTTTTCTTTACTCTCCCAAGGGCTGTCCCTGTGATCGTCAGTTCTGCATGTGTATCAAGGTCGCCTCCTATGACCTCAGTTCCGCAGAACTCCGCACATGCCTGAATGCCTTTTGCAAGTTCCTCGACAAAAGCTATTTCGGTATCTGCAGGCATTCCAATTGCCATAAGGAGCCCTGCAGGCTCTGCACCCATGGCTGCAATATCACTCAAGTTCACGGCTGCAGACATCCAGCCCATCTGCCAGGGCGTCATTTCGGCAGGAAAATCTGTGGTTCTATGCAGCATATCTGTGGTAATAACCAGACAGTTTTCGCCTCCAAGGTCAAGGACAGCACAGTCATCTGAACCCGTACCTACGAGGATTCCTTTCTGTCCGCTCTTTTTTCCCTTAGAAGCTTTGAAAATCTCAGATAAGCGGGAAATTAAAGCGCGCTCTCCGATTGAAGATACTTTTGAGTCTTTCATGGTCGTTTTCTGAAAGCGATAACTTTTGCTTTCTTTTTTATTTGCCTTGTGATAGATGCCTGCCCGTATCCGGACTAAATGGACTGAGTTTCTCCCCTTTATCTAATTTTTGTAACGTTGAAAGTTACACTAAATTTGATAATGTCAATTGAGGATTTTTTTCAGCATTTAGCAAGGACATTCAGGGAATTTTTGACTTATACATGTATATGGTAAATAAGTCCCATCTCTGGTTTACATCTTTGTCTTTTATCTGCTGGATGTATAAGACTTTTGTAAACTTCAAATTCATTTGAACTAATCATTGAACCTAATCATTTGAACTTAAATCTAAGTTCGCAAAAAATCTGAGAGTAGGTTTTTGAGAAGTAAAAATGATAAATATAAAAAAACCTTAAAATTGAAACAAAGAAAATAAAAAAGTTACTGTAGAAGCTTGAAAAAAGCTTAATTTCAGAGGATTTCTTCTCCAGTTTCTTTTGTCCTTATTCTGACGTTTTTCAGGAAGGTTTTTGCAACTTTTCCCAGGTCGTATAATTCTTCCCTTTCTAAAACTCTTGTTTTTCTGAGATTCTCTTGCAGGCTGTGTTCGGGAATTCCCTGCTGCAGCACATATATAACTTCTCCGTTTTTCACATGTTCTGAAATCCAGGCAGCTATGCTGGCGATTTCTTCCTCGCTTCCGACCAGGTTCCTGATAACTGTTGTCCGGAGTTCCGGTTCCAGGAGACCGCATGACTCTGCAATTTCAATGGTTTCTATGATAGATGCAGTTATCTCGTCAGGATTTTTTTTGACGGCTTCATACTTTCCCCAGCCTGCAACCTTTCCGTAAAGTTCGGGATTATCCAGAGGCGCTTTTATATCGATAAAAAATTTATCGACTAATTTTCGCTTAACCAGTTCAGCTGCCATGTCAGGATAGCAGCCGTTTGTGTGAATTCCTACTGAGAGCCCAATTTCTTTTGCAAACTCTGCAAGGGGCACAACTGTCTTCTGCATCAGGGGTTCTCCTCCTGAAAATACAACTGCACTTACAAAGGGTCTGGAGTTTCTCATCTGCTCCTTCACAAAATCGAGTTCTACAAGATCCGGCTCCTCCAGATAGGGATGATTCTGGCAGTAGAGGCATCGAAGGGGACATCCTCGAAAAAAGAGGGTAATTGCAGCTTTTCCTCTCCAGTCAAGGGTTGAAAGAGGAATAGTATCTGCATAGTTTACTTTCATGGAAGTTACCAATTCTCAAGTTTCTCAAGCTTTGGATGTAAATATCGAGTATAAAAAAGGGTTAAAAGGAACTCTTACTTGAGTTCCCTTTCACCGTATCGTTTTCTATCATAGAGTTCCTGACGTTTGCCTCTGTTCCAGCCTTCTACGGACTGGAGGTATCCTGTGATCCTTGAGAGGTGCTGTACGTTTTCAGACCCGCATTTAGGGCATTTGTCCTGCAGGCCGTCTGATACGTATCCTTCGTCAGTACAGACAGTCATATCCCTGGTAAAGGCAAAGTAACCTGTCTGGGTGTTCTTTGCGATATGCATGGCAAGCTCCTGCAGGCCGTCAGGGTCAGGCTTTCCTTCTCCAAGCCAGATATGCATGATGTTCCCTCCGTCTACAATCGGGAAGAAGGTATGTTCATACTTTATCCTTTCAGGCAGAGAGACATCAGCTCCTGGCGGGATGTGAGTTCCGTTGGTATAGTAAATTGGCAGGTCGTGGGTCTCATTGATCTCTTTCTTTGCGGCTTTCAGGTCCCCTTTTATTGTGAGTCCGGCTTTGTCGGCATATTCTCTGTGCAGGAGGTCCGAGACTGCAAAGCGCTGGGCTGTAGTTTCTGCGGGTGTTCTTGCAAGAGCGATTTCCATACAGTTCTCTTTTGAGAGTTTCTGGGCATGCATTTTCATTTCGAACATAGCTCTGATGGCAAGCTTATATGCAACAGGAGACTCATGGATCTGGTAGCCTGTGTGGTACTGAACCATCTCATTAATTCCCACTACTCCTATAGTGTACACAAGGCTTTCGAAATCCACAGCCATTGCTCCTTTTTCTCCTGTGTTGGGGTCCTTGGGGCACTGAGCTGCAAAAGGAATCCTGTTTTTCTTTATCAGGCTGTTCATCCATCTTCGCTTGATCTTGAAAACTTCCACGCCTCTGTTCATCAGAGTCTTAAGTTCGCTGAAAAGTTTTTCATCATCATATTCGGCCCTGTATGCTGCTCTGGGGCAGTTTAAGGAAAGGACCATCCACGAACCCATTGAAAAGTGTTTACCATTTCTGAAATGAAGTTTGTCATCGAATTCTTTATCATCTGTAGGATTTGCAGAGAATTGATAGGCACAGCACTGGTAGCATGAAATTCCTTCTCCTGCACCTCTGTATTCCGGAAGCTGATTGTCAAAGTACGGAGTTCCGAACTTGGCAGCCAGTTCAAAGGTCATCCTGTACAGCTCTTTATACGTTGGAAGTTCCGGATGAGTTCTGTTAAACTCTTCATCCTCTGTCATAAAGTCGGGCTCAAGGGAAATTTCAGGTTTCGGGAAGCTGAAAGGTTTACCCCAGGCATCTCCTTCAAGCATAACATCCATCAGGGCTTTAAACCCAAGACGGACTTCTTTTTCGAACTCTCCGTAGGTTCTGAGAGAGGCCTGTTTGCCGTTCCAGACTTTGCCCATGGCAACAATTGGAATGTTTCTCCAGAGTTTTGGGACACCTGGCGAAAGCTGCACTGATGAAAAGACAGTCTGTCCCCCTCTTGCACACATCATCTGCATCATTTCATAGACGAACATCTGCATAAGCTGTCTGATCTCGGTTTCTGATTTCCCTTCGAGATAGGGAGCCATAAAGGTTAGAAAATTGTAAAAACCCTGTCCACCTGCGAAGTTTGTCTGAGCTGAGCCCATAGCCTTTACCGCGTGCAGGAAAGCTACCTCGGCATTCTTTGCAGGCTTTGCCACACTTGATTGCGTCCCGACCCCGTCAGGCATGAGGCCGTAATAAAAGAAGTAACGAAGGTCCCAGTCCTGGCAAAAGGGTCTTGTGCCCATGTATTCAAGGTCGTGGATATGGAAATCTCCATTGAGGTGCAGGTCTGCAAGCTCTTTTGGCATCAGAAGGAGGTTCTGTTCTTTGGACATTTTGTCGGCTTTTCTTTTATGTGAGGTTTCGGCATTATTCAGCTGGTTTGCATTATCATTTGCCCCAAAGCCGTAACCTGAGTCGATTTCGTAAGCATCATAGACAGAAGCCCCGACTCGTGTCATTATATTTCTCCATTCCACACGCCCTCTGTCAAGCAGAATATTGTTTACTATTTCCCGGATAAGAGGTCCTGAAAGGAACTTGATGTTCATTTTCCGGATGATTTTTTCCGCTTCTTTTGCGATTTCAACTGCCTCTTCCTTTGTAATAGCATCTTTGTTGTAGAAGATTTCGCTTAGCTTTGTTTCTTTCAGGAGCTGGTTTACAATGATATTCCTGTCCCAGTTAACCATGAACCCGTCTGTTGTCCTTACTTTAGGGAGAGGAGAGACGGACAGTCCATCAAGTGTTTTTTGCACTGGTTGATTGTCAGATAAATGATTGTCTCCGGGGAGGGAAGGGATAGAGAGCCTGTTAAGTGTCTTTTTAACCGGCTGGTTATCAGATAAATTGTCATTGGGTAAGAGAATCTCGCCTGTCATTATCTCATCTTCAGTCTTTGTTTTAGGAATGGAATCTGCAAATCAATTAAAAGGCATTATTGAAGTTTTAGACAGTTACGTCACAAAATCTCCCTAAGTTTTTCCGGGTTTATCTCTTCCCCATGGAAGAGTTCCTCATGGGTCAGGAAAGTGTCATTGATCTGTAAAACAGGCGCTGTCACTGTAAAAACTCCATTGAAACGCAACTCTGTCAGGGCTTCAGGGGTAGACATATCTGCTACTTCGAAGGGCACTGAATTTGCCTCCAGAAACTTTTTTAGTTTATTACACTTAGGACAGCGTTCAGTTGTATATACGATTATTTTTGCCATGCTTTACGACCCTCTGATTTCTCACTAATTCTCACATACATATTCTAATACTAATACATACTACATTTATTTCCCAGCGGGAGAGATCAAACGCGCAGCGCAAAACGCATCACGCAAGAAATCAGACCCCCACACGGGTTACTTTTAAATGTGCCCCTTGATATCTTTCCACTTTCCTAGGTGAACATTCTCTTTCTTTCCAGGTAAATACTCTAGATGTCACAGGCAGTTAATAACGGTTTTTCAACTCAGCTTTGAATACAATAACCCTCTCGTTTTGTATACAAAGATATCCATTCTTTTATGCATTTGTTATCAGATCTGATAACAAATCTGAGGACTTATGTTTTCGAAAAGCTGCCCTACTTGAAATAATATTTTCAGTTACAGAAGCCATCACAGCGTATTGCAGCATCTTTAATGGATACAGGTATGGATATCAGATATAAGGCATTATTCCTTGGAAACTTTGG
>CAZLNG010000010.1:20898-22923 GCA_964560735.1 uncultured Methanosarcinales archaeon
TAATGGATACAGGTATGGATATCAGATATAAGGCATTATTCCTTGGAAACTTTGGGATATAATTAAAGATGAAATTAAAGATGAAATTTCTAATTCCACCTCTGATGGTTATAAAAAAGGTGTGCTTTTAGCAAAAATTATTGTTGTAAGCAGCAAAACAGATTGCTACTTTGCCCCTAATTGCACTTATTTTCTAAAAAATAAAAAGATTAAAATTAATTTTTATTTTTCGTGTTTAAATCTTTCTGTTATTTTTTCATATAGTTCCATTACATTCTTTATACCATTTGCGAATTCAAACAAGAATTTTACAAGTTCGATAGCACTAGCTATACTGATCATATTTCCTCTTACTTTATGAGCATATCCCAAAACTACTTTTTGCTCCCAAAATCATAAGAAATCAAGAAGTATTTTCAAGGTTCTAATAGATGATTTTTGAGTTTTGGGATCAGCTCTATGATTATTTGGTAGGCTTATCTGACGATTCGACTTTCAAAACAGATGTGGATGGCAGTAGCTGAGTCTATGCTATTCACTTGATATCGACAGCTTTTTATGCCTCAAAATATCATATTGACTTGAATCAAATAATGATGTAATCCACATCTTTCTTATTAGGAGCTTTATAGATTTTTGCGGAATCCATAAAGCCCAATTTTGTTTATTTAGCTCTCATCCTCCTCTTTTACTATTGTGAGACTTTTTCAATGCTTTATGATCCTCTGATTTCTCACTAATTCTCACATACATATTCTAATACTAATACATACTACATTTATTTCCCAGCGGGAGAGATCGAGCGCATAGCGCAAAGCCATCACGGCAAGAAACCAGACTCCCACACGGGTACTTTTAAAATCTACTCTCAGGTATACAAAGAGATACGTTCTTTCTGTATTTTTTATCAATTCTAGTAACAAATATGAGGACTTCTGTTTTCCAAAAACTGCCCTACTTGAAATACTGTTTTCAGCAACAGAAGCATTTGTCTAATATTGTATCCTTTTTACGGATACAGGTATGGATATCAGACATAAGGCGTTATTCCTTGGAAACTTTTGAATATATTAAAAGATGACACTCCAAATAGTGAAATATTGCTAACAAATATTTTCGTTATTTTTCAGCCAGGAATTTCACTCTAACAATCCCTTTTCTTTTTTATCACTTTATCTATTTTAGAAAACCTTTGATCTTTCAGGAGAGGTTGAGAACTATAAAAAAGCGTTATATCATTGGTCTGTCATACATCTGTCAAGCACAAAAAGAGGTGTCATGTCATAGAGAAATTACTATCTTCCGGCTGCAAACCCCTTGATGAACTTCTGGGAGGGGGGTTCGAAATGGGAATTGTGACTCAAATCTTTGGAGCTGCAGGAACAGGCAAAACAAATGTTTGTATCCAGCTTGCAGTGGAATGTGTAAAGCAGGGGCAGAAAGTCATCTTCATAGATACCGAAGGGCTTTCTCCTGCTAGGTTCAAGCAGATTGCAGGGGAAAACGCAAAGGAAATAGCCAGGAGTATCATTATTTACGAACCATTGAGTTTTGAAGAACAATATGCGGCCGTAAGAGAGGTAGAAAGGATAGCTGGAGAGAACATAGGGCTTGTAATTCTGGATTCTGCAACTTCATACTACAGGTTCGAGCTAGAAGATGAGGAAACAGGCATAAAAAGTCGTAGAGAGCTTGCCAACCAGATAGGTTTTTTGCATGCTCTTGCCCGCAAGCACGGCTTTGTTGTGGTCATAACTAATCAGGTGTATTCTGATATCGTTTTAGGGGGAGTCCGCCCACTTGGAGGCAGTTCCCTTGAGCATATATCAAAGACCATTATCCAGCTGGAAAAGACAGGGGAAGGAACCAGACGCGCCATCCTATACAAACACCGCTCTCGCCCGGAAGGCTCAAGCGCAGAGTTTAGAATTACGGCTGAAGGCATCCGTTAAACGCACACAGTTAAGCTAAATTCCTTGAAAAGCTAAATCCCACAAGAGATTAATCCCGTGAAAAGATAAGTCT
>CAZLNG010000010.1:23023-60729 GCA_964560735.1 uncultured Methanosarcinales archaeon
CATGAAAGAACATTCCATGAAAAGATAAGTCTCATGAAAGAACATTCCATGAAAAGATAAGTCTCATGAAAGAACATTCCATGAAAAAGTCACTTTGTATAAGAGAATTAGGACAAAAAAGTAAAATTTCCAGATGGAAATAATGCTTGGGATAAATATTTCATTTCCCGAAAAAGGTAATATTTCTGGATAAAAAGAAAAAATCCCGGGTGCTTTCGGGATTTTACGGCTTAAAACTCGTAAATAACAATTCTTTTCCTTTGTGGAAGTTTTTTTCCTAGTTTTTTCTCCTTACTACTTCAACGTTCCCGGGTTCCTGCTATGAATTCTTCTGTCATCCTATAGGCTTCGTCATCAGGATGCTGGATAGCCGGATGCTTCATAAAGTAAGATGCCGGAGAATACAATACCCCTCCTATTCCGCGGTCAAGAGCCAGCTTACAGCAGCGAATAGCATCAATTACCACACCTGCAGAGTTTGGGGAATCTTCTACCGACAGCCGAAGTTCGAGGTTCATGGGTACATCCCCAAAGAGCCTGCCTTCCATCCTCAAGAAACAAACTTTATTGTCCTTTTGCCAGGCCACGTAGTCGCTGGGCCCGATGTGAATATTTTCGTCCTCAAGTTTGTGAGAAAGCACGGACTGTACGGCTTCAGTTTTTGATTCTTTTTTTGAAGCGAGTCTGCTTCTGTTAAGCATATTAAGAAAATCAGTATTTCCCCCGGTATTCAGCTGATATGTCCTGTCAAGTTTTACGCCGCGCTTTTCGAAAAGGTCTGTAAGGACCCTGTGAGTAATGGTAGCTCCAAGCTGGGCTTTGATGTCATCTCCAATAATCGGAATATTTTTTTCTTCAAACTTTTTTGCCCACTCAGGATTGCTTGCGATAAAAACAGGCATATTATTGATAAAAGCTACTCCGGCCTCAAGAGCACACTCTGCATAGAAACGAGTTGCCTCTTCAGAGCCTACAGGCATGTAGTTAAGAAGTATTTCTGCGCCTGAATTCTTCAGTTCATTTACTATGTCCGCTTTTGTGGCTTCCGGATCTGTGCTGACGACGAAGGTGTACTTATCTTCATAGTTCCTCATGTGGTCAGAGACACCGTCAAAGACCCTGCCCATCTTAACCTTCACGCCTGTAACCGGAATGTCAGGGCAAAAAATCGCTGTACAGTTCGGGGGAGCAAAGATAGCCTCAGACACATCTTTTCCTACTTTCCTTGCGTCAACGTCAAAGGCAGCAACAATTTCGATGTCTTTGGGTTTATATCCGCCAAGGTCCCAGTGCATCAGCCCTATAGGTTCTTTGTTTTCGGCTTTATAATATTCAATGCCCTGTATCAAAGAGCTTGCACAGTTCCCTATTCCTGCGATTGCTATTTTTATCTTTGTCATAAGCGCTTACTCTCCGACGAATACCCTGATTCTCATAAACCGCATCAATGGAATGATAAATCTGTTATGATTTCTTAAAGTTAAAGACTCAAGGATTTACGGATTCAAGGTCCCTGAAATTTACACTTAATATTCTAAAATTACAAGTCTTCCTGTATCTCAGCTATGGATTTTAAATCTTCTCTTATTAGTGCTTTAAATCTTCTCTTATTAGTGCTTTAAATCTTCTCTTTATTAGTGCTGTTACTCTATAAAGCTATTATATCTAGGTTTGCCTTTCTGGGAAGATTCTGAGGAGAAATTGGAAGGTTCTAAGAAGAAATACTATGATTATTATATATCTAAAGCTCGTTTTCCATGTCTTGAATGAAATCCTTACTCTAATATCCGGTTAAGGATGATTTATTCCTTGCCTTCTTTTCAATCGTCCTTCTCTTTCGAGAATTAAAGCGGCTATAATAAAGTCTCATTAAACTACTCAGGCAATTCAGTTAATGAATTGAAGAGGATTAACAGATTCGGGAGAGGATTAATAAATTCTTCCAAAGAGTAAGATTGAATAGTTTTTTATTAGATGGAAAGTTTGAAATGGAAGCCGATGGATTTTTCGGCAGAACCTGACGCTTATATCGGAAAGTGATTTAATGAGGACAATTGACTGGAAAGAAGAGTCCAACTCTGTGGTACTGGTAGATCAGACCCTGCTCCCTAAAGAGTACAGGATTATCGAATGCAAAACGTTGAGTTCCCTCTGTGAGGCTATAAAGTCTCTAAGGATAAGGGGTGCACCTGCTCTCGGAGCTGCGGGAGGTTTTGGAATTGCCCTTGCAGCTTTCCTGAGTGGAGCTAAAGAAATCGAAGCAATGACAAAAGACCTCAAAGTAGCGGGAAAAACCCTTAAATCAACCCGCCCGACTGCAGTAAATCTAGGATGGGGAGTTGACAGGGTATTAAAAGCAGTTGAAGATGCCTTTGATGTTCAGGGTATCAGGGATATTGCTCTTCTGGAAGCAAGGGACATTGCGGAAGAAGACGTAGCTACTAACAAGCTTATTGGTAAATATGGAGCTAAATTCCTGAAAGACGGAGACACTATACTTACACATTGTAATGCAGGAAGGCTAGCCTGCGTGGACTGGGGTACAGCCCTTGGAGTTGTACGTTCGGCTATTGCTGACGGTAAAGAAATCAAAGTTATTGCCTGTGAAACCAGACCTCTTAATCAGGGAAGCAGGATCACTACCTGGGAACTGATGCAGGACAAAATTCCAGTAACTCTGATTGCGGATTCGATGGCTGGGTGGGCAATGCATCAGGGCCTTGTAGACAGTGTGCTTGTAGGAGCTGACAGGATCACTCAGGATGTAGTTTTTAACAAAATAGGGACTTACACACACTCCATTCTTGCAAAAGAGCACGAAATTCCCTTCTACGTGGCAGCCCCTATTTCCACTTTTGATTTTAACGGTTGGGAAGGCAGTGTAAAAATCGAGACTCGAGACCCAGATGAGCTGCGATTCTTCGGATCTGAACAGCTTGCCCCAAAAGACGTTGAAGTCTATAACCCTGCTTTTGATGCGACCCCTATGGAAAACGTGACTGCGGTAATTACTGAAAAGGGAGTATTTTATCCCCCTTTCCTGCTGGATGAAGTCCTTATTTAAGAGTATTCTCTTCATCCTCTTTCTTCCTGCTGCATGAAGTCCTTATTTTGGAGTTGTTCCTTTATCATTTTTCGAGAGCGATGTCAGCTTATGTAACCTGTCAGTTTATATCAAAACATACCCTTAGTCTCAAAGAGTATACCTTTAATCTTCCAGAGCTGGGTTATTAAGAAATTGCTCTGCTGGATTTATATATCAGAACTGTATATCTGATGATTACCAATGTTAACAGTAACTTTAACAGTTATGTTATTTTCAATCTCAGGATAATTTTAAGATAAGCCACAAATCACAAAAGTGAGCACAGGCGTGAAATTTATATTCCTATTACAATTCATTCAACAGGTGTTAATTCATGGCTAAAAAATCAGGTACCGGACTTCAGTCCTCTGCAGGCCTCATGCGCTACTATGAGGCTGACAAAAATGCAGTTCATATCCAACCTAAGGTAGTTTTGATTGTTGGGGCCCTTACAGGCATAGCAGTATTATTTTTAGGTGCTGTAAACGGCTTCTGGCCTTAATTACATTTTTTTTCTGGGCAGGGTTTCCTTGAGCAAGCATAACTCTGGAAAAAAAGAAAGCAAAAAAAATGCTTTTTCAGAGGCCAAAAAGCCTAAGCCCACTGTTTTTCTTCTGGGTTTTCTTCTTGTAGTTGTGGGTATCTTCGGAGTCCTGTACAATCCTTCCAATTCTGCTCAAGAAACAGCTTCCTGGGATGTTTCGGAAACAGGCACTCTTTCTTTTTCCCAAAGGGGGGAGCCTGAATTTATATCTCAGGAAATCGAAGACGTATACTCTCCTGAAAATCCGGATACTTTGAAACTGCTGTCTTTTGAAAGTAATGGGGACAAAGTCCAGGCTCTTTTAAGGATTCCTGCAAACTCTAACTCCTCTTCAGGCTCTCCCGGGATAGTCCTTCTGCCGGGAGCAACAGTTAGCAAAGAGGGTGAGCAGGGGCTGGCTGTGGAACTTTCGAAAATGGGATATGCAACCCTTACGCTTGACCAGCGAAATCTCGGCGGTATAAATGCAGCAAAAGATCTTGAGCTTTTCAAAGCCGACCTTGAGCCAGTGGAATACCTGATGGTTTATGATGCACTTAAAGCCGCAGATGTGCTTGCAACCCAGCAGGAGATTGATCCTGAGAAGCTTGCGATCATCGGGGAAAGTAATGGTGGAAGATTTGCGATTATTGCCTGTGCCCTTGATACTTCTCTTAAAGGAGTTATCGGGATCAGCACTTCAGGATACGGTACTGGAGAAGCCAGTCCTGAAGATTTCACTGATTCCAAAACCTATCGCTTCTCTCGTTCAGTTGATCCCGACACCTATCTCTCTAGCCTTCCGCCTGCAAAATTCGTACTGATTCATTCTTTTAATGACACAGTAATCCCCTATGATATGGCACTCAGGACATTTGCCCTTGCAATAGAGCCAAAGGTGATGTATAACACTACTGAAGCAACTCACGGATATACAGGGTCCATGCGTCCCTATCTCGAAAAAGAACTTGGACTCATCCTTAATTAAAAAGATGCAGTCTTTGGGCCCTTGCCGAATTTTATAGAAACAAAAATGTTTTGTAAAAGCTTTTTGTAAAAGTGTTTTATATATGACAGTTCCTCAGCCATTTTCAAGTCTCAGGGAAATCCAGGGAATAGGTGGAAAGGTAGCTGACAGGCTGATTGAACACTTTGGAAGTGAAGAAGCCGCTCTTCAGGCTATTTCCGAAGGAGATATAGCCTCTCTTTCTGAAGTCAATGGAATTAGCCACAATTTTGCTCTTTCTCTTGCCAGAGATGCCAGATCAAGAGTTGAGGGCTGCTCAATTTCTGATTTTCTCAAGACAAAAGAAGCTCTTGATCTTTATTCCCGCCTGCTCGAGCTGATAAAGAGTTTTGCTCATACTACCCATGCCAGGGACAAGCTAAATCTGTTTTATCCCCTCCCTGCCTCACGTATGGGCCTTATCCGGGAGAGACAGGCTTTTTTAAAGGAATATCTGGAACTTGGAGAAGCCTTTTCAGAAAATTCAGAATTTCTTCAGCAGCTTTCAAAAGTTAGAAACCTCAGGCCAGTTCCCGGGAACCTTCGGGTTAGAGATCGGATAATCCTTTGCGGAGATCAAAAAGTTCTGGAAGCAGCCAGAGAAAAATTTCAGGCATTTCTTTCTGTTCAGGCTGTAGAGAGCCTTTCTGAGTTCGTGGATCTTGCCAGGGGCTATTCCAGTGTAATTGTCTTTGATGACACTTATCTTAGTTTTGACCTTCCTGAGGATATTGAACCAGAATATTTTCAGGATCTCTTGAAAGCTGAATTCTGGCAAATCCTGCCTGAAAGGGAACTGGCTTTTTTTGCACGAAACCTTGAGTGTGTCCTGGCCTGCCTGAATATCGTGTCTGATCTACGTTCCAGAGACTTTAGTTTCTTCGAGGAATTTTCGGGAGAGAAGATCGATATTCTCGAAACAGCTCTCTCAAAGCTCGGAGAGGATGGAAAGCCTGTTGAAGGTTTTGACCCTGAACTTGATAGGCTTGGAGAAGCCCTTCAAAATCTTGATCCTGTGCTTACTTCTGCTCTCAATGAGGCTAACCAGCGAATGAACCGGACTCTTGAAGCCAGTTCGCTTACTCTAAGTGGGCAGGAACTGATTAAGCTTGTAAGCGGGGGAATGGAAATTAAAGACCTGCTCGCAAAGGAACTCAATAGAATCTACAAAGGCGAGATCGAAGCTGTAAAAGAAGAGCTTTCTGAAAAGCTCAATCTTCAGAAACAGGAAAAATTAATGCTTGATTCTCTGTTTTCCGAGGAAATTTCCTATCCTATGAGAGTGGACCAGACTCAACTGCAGCTTCTCAGGCGAAAACTGAGTACTGCCCTTGAGAAAGCAAGGCTTGCCCGAAAAAGAGACCTTGCAAAAACTCTCTCAGCCTTTCGAGAACCTGTAGAAAAGCTTGTCAGGGAAGTCCTGGATTTCGACCTTGGTTTCTCAATAGCCTGCTTTTCTGCAAAGTTCAAATTGAAATTGCCAAAGCTTATCCCTGAAACCGGAATCGGCTTTATAGCCGGAGAAAATCTCTTTTTAAAAGCCCGGCATGGAGAAATCGACCCTGTCACCTACTCAGTCGGAGATACTGGTTTTTCCCCAGACGGTCTGGAGAATCGAGTTGTGCTTTTGAGCGGAGTAAATTCAGGAGGCAAGACTTCTCTTCTTGAACTCCTTTCCCAGTGCGTGATTCTTGGGTATATGGGTTTTCCTGTCCCTGCAAAAGAACTTGAACTGGGACCTGTGGAAGAATTCTACTATTTCGGAAAATCAAAGGGAACCCTCGATGCGGGAGCTTTTGAAACAACCCTCAGGCAATTCTCTGTACTTTCCGAAGCATCGGGAAAACTCGTACTTGCAGATGAGCTTGAGTCAATAACAGAGCCTGGGGCCTCAGCCCGGATTATAGCAGGAATCCTTGAGTATCTTTCCGGAAACGAGCAGAGTCTTGGAATTTTTGTTTCTCATCTTTCGGAACTGATCCTTGAAAATACCGGGGCAGAGATAAGAGTAGACGGAATTGAGGCAGAAGGCCTGGATTCCAATCTGGATCTGATCGTAAACCGGAATCCTGTATACAACCGCATCGCACGAAGCACGCCCGAACTTATTGTGGAAAGGCTGCTCAGAAAGACCACAGGAAAAGAACAGGAATTTTATGCTCATTTAAAAAATAAATTTAAAAGTTGATTTCTAAGTGGAACATAACCTGGGTCAACATCTACTGTTAAAAGCTGCTGTTAAAAGCTGCTGTTAAAATTTATTCTTATAAAGAGCCAAAATATTCTCTAACACATATTTATCTTTCATTTTACGGAATATTCAACTCTTACCTCTCCAATCTCCTATTTTTTTAAAGGTATGTCTATAAAAAAACTATTTCTCTTATTTCCAGACTTAATAAGTTTCTATTTTGTCCTGATAGTTAATTAGCTAAAAGAGATAGTGTTATAACTCTTTAGTTCTATATATTAATAAATAGTAGTGAGTTTGCGGAGATTCCGGAGGATCCTGAAAATCTTTTTAATCCAAAAGTCTATATATGTGTTAGTGTCAATGCATCTCCGATCACTAAATAAGGAGACTTGCCTTCCCAGGTGCAGGAAACGTAATTTTAATCGGTTAACAGGGTTGAGATGTGATAGGGAATATTTCCCTAAAATAACTATCTTTGGTTGTTTAAGTAGACTTGGGGGCTATCTTCTTTTCAACTCAGTGAAACCGGTACTACCAAGTAATTAAATTGGCTTAGAGAACATGTAAATATATTACCTTCAGATCTTCTTAAATTTTTAAAGAAGGATTTGAAGAGTTGGAAATCCAGGCCACGCGTGATAGCAATGGAGCGAAACTTCCCCATTCAGTGTGCAGATTTTGATAGGTTAGTTATGGATAATGTTGAAGGGGCTCGGGTAGAAGTTTCCGGAATGCCTGATCTCAGCGATCCCTGTCTATATACGGATCGCGAATATAGCTGGCTCCAGTTTAATGACAGGGTACTCGAAGAAGCTTTTGATGAGCGTAATCCTCTTCTTGAGCGAGTCAAGTTTCTTTCTATTTTTGGGAGCAATCTTGATGAGTTTTTTATGGTTAGAGTTTCCGGCATCCAGAAAAGAATAGTGGCAGGATTAAAAGATAGAAGAACAGATGAGCTGGCCCAGCAGCAACTCAGCGTCATCCGGGAAGAACTTCTCAGGCAGCTTCCTCCTTCTGACAGATGCTGGAATGAAATACTTGAGCCTGCCCTCAGGGAAAAAGGGATTAAAGTCCTGAACTACTTTGAACTTTCTGGAGAGGAAAGAGAAAAACTCAGAGATTATTTCGAGAGAAACATCTTCCCTTTACTTACTCCTCTTGGCTTTGATTCAGGGCATCCTTTCCCTCATATCTCCAATCTTAGTCTTAACCTTGCAGTGCTTATTGATGACCCGGAGTATGGGGAGCGTTTTGCCAGAGTAAAGATCCCTCCTATATTCACGAGGCTCATTGTAGTTCCTGAAAATGGCCAGGAACAGATAACTTCCAGTTTTGAGGAGATAAAAGAAGCCCGTTTTGTCTGGCTTGAACAGCTTATTGCTGCAAATCTTGATCTCCTGTTTCCGGGTCAGCGAATTCTTGGGGCATATCCTTTCAGGATCACTCGAGACGCAGATCTCGGATTTGATGAAGATGGGGATAAGGATCTTCTAACTGCCGTAAAACAGAGAGTTGGAAGAAACTATTTTGGAGCAGCCGTCAGGCTTGAGACCGACTATACTATGCCTCCTAGGGTTTCTGATATCCTTCTCAAGAACCTGGAGCTTACAGATTCCCTTATGTTCAGGTCGACAGCCCCTCTGGGGCTCTCAAGCCTTATGAAACTTGCTCAGGTTAACCGCCCTGAACTTAAATACGAACTTTTTGAGCAGAAAAAACATCCTCAGCTTGCTAACAAAGATAAAATTTTCACAATTCTAAAAAAAAGAGATGCACTTCTCTACCATCCATATGACAGCTTTGAATCGGTAATTGATTTCGTAGAAGAGGCTGCCGATGACCCTGACGTCCTGGCGATCAAAATGACACTGTATAGGGTTGATGATAATTCCAGGATTATTCAGGCCCTTATGAAGGCAGCTGACCGGAGCAAGCAGGTAGTTGTTCTGGTAGAGCTCAAAGCCCGCTTTGACGAAGAAAATAACATAGGCTGGGCAAAAGAGCTTGAACGTAAAGGCGTTCATGTAGCCTATGGCTTTCCAGGGCGTAAGATTCATGCCAAGATGTGCCTTGTTGTCAGGGCTGACAAAGAAGGCATCAGATATTATGTGCACATGAGCACTGGAAACTACAACGCGGTTACGGGAAAACTGTATACTGACTTTGGTTATCTGACAAGCGATTCATTCATAGGCAAGGATATCTCTGATCTTTTTAATGCCCTTACAGGTTATTCAAGAAAAGACCATTATATCAAGCTCCTTGTAGCTCCTCAGACTCTGAGGCATCAGATTCTGGAGCGTATCAGGCGTGAGATTGAGCTTCACGAAAAACAGGGAAATGGGTATATTATCTTTAAAATGAATTCCCTGGTGGACTACCAGTGCATCCGGGAACTCTACAGGGCTTCTCGCGCCGGAGTAAAGATAGACCTCGTTATCAGGGGAATTTGCTGCCTCAGGTCGGGGATCTACGGGCTTAGTGAAAATATCAGGGTCATTTCGATAGTTGGTCGTTTTCTTGAGCACTCCAGAGTATACTATTTCAGAAATGGCGGAAAAGAGGAAGTTTTCATGGGTAGTGCGGATCTTATGCCGCGTAATCTGGACAATAGAGTTGAAATTCTCTTTCCAGTATCTGCCGCATATATTCCTGTTGTGAGGGACGTCATCCTCGGGACTCATTTGAAGGATAACATGAAAGCCCGCTTACTGCTCCCCAACGGCAGGACTGAAAGGATCTATCCACAGCCTGAAGAAGAAGAACTGGATTCTCAGTTATGGATGCTCGAAAATAGGAGCAGCTGGGATTTGAGCTCTTAAAAAGGTTCAGAAGGTATGTTTTTTTCTTCCTTTACTTTTTTCCTTTTTCCTTTCCTTCTCTCTTATTTTTTCTCTTCCTTTACTTTTTTCCTTTTTATTTCCTGCCTCCCAATCTCCACTTAAATTTTGATGGGTAGGGTTTTTGAACTTACAATTTTACATATATAGAGAGGACGAAATCAGAAGAATAAAAATCAGAAAAATAAATATCAAATATAATAAAAATCTCAATGGATATTGTGAAACTGAGTTTAAGGCTCTTGACTCCTTCGCGGAAAACGAAAGATAGGGCTTTCAGGTGGTAGTCAATGGAACCCGAGAGAATTTCCGAAGGCAGGGTTGTTGCATTTATTGATATAGGAACTAACTCAATCCGGCTCCTTCTGGTCCGGATTAATCCGAATGGATCTTATCAGCCCCTGACCAAACAGAAAGAGACAGTCAGGCTTGGAGACAAAGAATTCATAGATAAGATTCTTCAGCTGAAGGCGATGGAGCGCGCAGTTATTGTTTGCAAAAAGTTCATGGAACTTGCCAGGGCATACAGGGCTGAAGAGGTCATAGCTGTGGCTACCTCGGCAACCCGGGATGCGGGCAATAAGGTTCAGTTTCTTGAAATGTTGAAAAGGGAGGCAAACCTTGAGGTCTGTACCATTTCAGGAAATGAAGAGGCCCGCCTGATCTATCTTGGGGTTTCGAGCGGGCTTGGGCTCGGGTATTCAAAGGCTTTGTTCATTGATATCGGAGGGGGGAGTACCGAAGTCTCAGTAGGAGATCAAAGGCAGTATTATTTCCTTCACTCCTTTAACCTTGGGTCTATCCGCCTGACAAATATGTTCCTTCCGGATGAAACAGGCCCTGTTTCCGAGGAGAGATATGAACAAATTAAGGACTATATCCGGCATAAAGCTGCAGATATAATTAAAGAGCTTTCCAAGTACAGGATAGAATGCGCTATAGGGAGTTCGGGAACCATAGAAAACCTTGCAAGGATTGCTTTTGTTTTTCTGCACAAGACAGCCCATGAAAGCTATGAGAAACTTGAGTACGAGGACCTTAAGAAAATTGTCCAGGCTATGTGTGCCCTGCCCCTTGAAGAAAGGCGCAAATTTCCGGGAATAAATTCTCAAAGGGCAGATATTATCCTTGCAGGGGCTGCCATAATAGAAACTTTTATGGAAGAGCTGGGGCTCTCAGATATCAGGGTCAGCAAATGCGGGTTAAGAGAAGGGCTGCTTGTAGATTATATCTCGAAGAGCGAATTTTCATACATGGTTACCCATATGTCGGTAAGAAAACGCAGCATTATGCAGCTTGGGCTTACCTGTAACTTCGATGAAGAGCACGCTCATATTGTGACCAGACTGGCTCTGGAACTTTTTGACAGCATTCAGGCGCTGGAAATCTATGAATTCCGGGAAGAGGACAGGGAGCTTCTTGAATACGGGTCAACTCTGCACGATATAGGGACTTTTCTTTCATATGACACTCACCAAACCCATGCCTATCATCTTATCAGAGAAAGCAACCTTCCGGGATTTCAGCTTGAAGAAATCGAAGTTATTGCCAATCTGGCCTATTTCCACCGAAAAAATATTCCTAAAAAGAAACATCCCAACCTTGCCGGGCTCAACAAGGATACAGTAAAAAGCATCAGGGTCCTGAGTGCTCTGCTCCGTATTGCTGAAGGTCTGGATCGTTCCCATACAGGAGTTATTTCCCATGTCAGGTTCTATATCGCCTCTACAGACACTCTCGTGCTTGAAATGCATGCCCAGAGGGAATGCCAGCTCGAAATCTGGGAAGTAGAGAAGCAGAAAAAGTATTTCATGAAAATTTTTGGGTACAATCTTCAGTCCAAAGTCATTATAGAGAAGGATGGAAAACAGCAGGAGAGGAGTTCTTTAGTTTTCGAAGGAATTACAGAGCTTGAGGAGATGCCTGAAGTTAAGGTTTCCTCTAAAAACTAAGAAATCTCCTGAATTAGAAGTCCTCTGGATTAAGAAATAACCTGCTTGAGAGTTTCTTTATTGGAGCTGAAAATAGATTGAGTTAAATAAATTTACAGGAAGATATTTGAGTAAAAAGTCAGGGACTTTCATAAAGGTGTTTTATTGAGCTTTCTATTCTTCTCCTGAAATCTCCGTTCTTTATCTTTTCCCAGGCATTCGGGAAGGTATCAAGCAGCATCTGGAGTTCTTCTTCTCTATATGCGAGGTAGGCTTCGATTCCTTCCGTATTTTCAGAAAATCTCTCTTTTCCGGAGACTTCATCATTTTCCATAGAGCCCCATTCTCCGGTTCTCAGGTATGAACGAAGCAGGATAACTGCAATAACTGAGTCATGCAGGTCTCCCAGATGGTCCTGGAGGTCTTTAAAATCTTTTATCAGGCTTTTTGCGTCTTCGCCAAGCACGCCCTCAAAGAACTCAAGAGTATAACGCATTCCTTTTGATGCAATCCTGAGCCTGTGCAGACGTTCTACAGAAACGTATGGCCCCTCTATCCACTCCGAGTAAGCAGTAATGTCAGCTAAACGGGCATAGAGTATTGCTGGAAGCACGTCTAATACTCTGTGAGGTAAAGCATCATGTTTTTTATTAGTTGTCGGGAGGGCGAGAGTTTCGGGAGAGTCAAGAGCATCCGAAAAATCTTTTTTGAAATTACTGTACTTTTCGCTTTCCAGGTAATCAAGCATTTTTTTCCTGGATTTCTCTCTCTCCTCTGAAAGCAGAGTAAGAAGCGGGGCAAGTTCATTTGCACGCCCAGAAGGCAGGTTTTTCAGGTACTTTTCTGCTTTCTCCCGAAAAACATCCAGATCTCTAACTTCCCCCAGTGAACCAAGTGTCCTTTTAAGCCCTTTAAGATGGGGCTCAAGCTCTCCGGAATCCAGATAATTCTCAAAGACCCTTGCTGCTGCCCTCATTCTGCGGACTGCAACCCGCATGTCATGCAGCTCTTCGATTTCTTCTCCTTTAACGGTTCCCTTTTCATGGGAGAGCATATAAGAAAACTGATAGGAAAATATCCTGCAGGCAAGATCAGCCATAGAATCAGTAGGTTTGACAGTTATTTTTCCCAAGGCCTTATATCTTTTCTTTCCTGATTCTTTCTTTTCTAATCCTTTTTTTTCTAATTCTTTCTTTTCTAATTTCTTCTTTTCTGATTTTTTGAGCTTTTCAATTTCTTTATCTTCTCCAAGCTCTTCTTCAGTTACCGTTTTTTCTTCTTCAGGAATCTGAATGAACAGAAGTTTCTTTCCAAAGAGGCATTTCCAGAGTTCGCTTTTCTTTTCAGCTTTTTTTATAGTTTTTTCAGTTTCAGCTCCTACTAACTCTATTTCCAGGGTTTCATCAAGTTCCTTTATATTTCCTGGTCTGACTTCGGGAGAGTCAAAAAGGTCTCCAATCCGTATAATAGCTGCAAGAGTAAGGGCTTTATTCTGGAAACCGGAAGATAATTTTGTATGGAAGTTTTTAAGGGTTGAAACGGATTCTTTTTCACTTAAGCATGGGTTCCGAAGTTCAGCAATCAGGGCAAGCATTAGAATTTCATGGAGTTTGAGCCCTTTTATAGGATGAGTCAGCAGAATTTCCCTGTCCATTCGGGCTTTTTCTTCAGGAAAAGCCAAACTTCCTATATCTTTCAGGAAGGCTGCAAGACCGAGGATTTTCCTTTCCTCCTTTCCCAGCCCGTGAATAGTAGATAGCCCGTCAAAAAGAGTAAAAGCGTACTCTCTTGCATTTTCTGCTCTTTTTTTATCCGCTCTGTAATATTCAAGAAGACTTTCTGGACTCCACTCCTCAATTTCCGGTATTTTCTTTTCTTTTCTCAAAGAGATGCTTGCGGACTGGAAATGGAATGTTTCGTCTCTTTCTTTATCCGTTCTAAAAGGAAAAATTGAAAGTTTATCTTTTTCAAACTTTGAACGGAGAGTTACTATTTCGGTTTGAGGGATTTTTAGTAGAGAGTTTAATTCTTCATATGTTAGGCCTTTGTCAAGCTCCAGGAGAATTTTAGCCTTTTTTCCGTATACGTTTTTCTGATCCGAAAGTTGCTCACAGAAAGCTCTTTCTTTCAGGTTCAGGAGAGTTTTCTCAGGAAGATTTTCCATGAAAAGGAAAGCTCTCTCAAACTTTGAGAAAGGATTCTCAGCCAGGCTATAATTTTCAAGCAGGAATTTCCGGATGTTTTCCAGGTCATCAGGCGTTCCTTCGGGTTTGAGTTCAACTTCAAATTCACTGTATTTTTTTTCTCTACCTTTACTTTTGAGGTTCACTCTATCAAGATAGATCTCAGCTACAGTTTTCTCTCCTTTTCTTACCTGGCGAATAATCCTTTTCTGTTTAAGGGACAGTAGAGGAAGAAGGTCAAGTCCTGCAGTAAATTCAAAAAGCATATCTCTTATACGAAAATCAGGACATTCAAGAACAGAAGATTCATCAGGCAGGAAACTGACATACTCTTCCCTTCTGTGAGTTCCGCCTTCAAACCCCCCAAGGCTTTTAATGGTTACCCATCTGCCCTGTTCTTCCAGGGCTTTTCTTACCCGCAGATAGTATCCTGCGGCCATAATAGTTTTATCTTGAGTATCAAGAAAAACATCCTCAATTAGCTGAATTTCGGCCTTTGAGAGTGTGTATGAAGTAATTTCTGATAGGTTTTCAAGTGCTTGAAAATCAGACTCTTTTGTTACCACAAACTTAGATTCAATTTCCATACCCTTTCTTCCTCGGAATATATATATCTCTAATATATCTTAGTTATTCTGCTCGGCTCTTTATTCCTTTAAGGCTACTCTTGTGGTCTTCATGAACTTCAGCGATACCCTTTGTCCTTTTATCTTACCCGCGGCTGAATCATTAGACTGTATTGAGGTTAAATCATTAGACTTGATTGAGGTTGAATCATTACACTGGATCAATTCCAAAAAGCTAAAATGCAGTAACATATATCTATTAAAAATTTAAAAAGAGCAAACGATATTTACCAAAAATTTAGTTTCTTTGTATTTATTCTGCTTTACCCTCCAGAACTTTTTCCACTAAAAATGCGGAACTTATTTACTCTCTGTTCCTATAGTGGTTTTAAGCTCTGCTTTAGACAGTTTATTTTTACAGCCCCCAACGGTCCCTTCCTTTAAATACCACTCAATAATATATGGATGGAGCAAGTTCTCTTGACAGACAATGACATTCTACTCTGGGATGAAACATTATTTAAGGACCTTTCAGTGCTTGAACCTGACCATCTCCCTGATTATTTTCCCCATAGAGAGTCACAGTTGAATTCTCTCAAGTTTGCACTCAGACCAGCTCTGCGCGGAATGCGTCCTTTAAACTGTCTTCTGGTCGGCCCTCCGGGGACAGGGAAAACGAGCGCTGTTATGAAGGTATTTAATGAGGTTGAAGCCCATGCTTCTGGTGTTATTGCGGTCAAAGTCAACTGCCAGATTGACTCCACACGTTTTGCTGTAATCTCCAGGATTTACAGGAAACTTTTCGGAATTTCTCCTCCCAATTCGGGAATTGCTTTTCGGAAAATCTTTGAAACCGTCGTT
Source organism: uncultured Methanosarcinales archaeon (assembly GCA_964560735.1). Classification (GTDB taxonomy): domain Archaea; phylum Halobacteriota; class Methanosarcinia; order Methanosarcinales; family Methanosarcinaceae; genus Methanosarcina. The sequence continues at coordinate 38,213 of CAZLNG010000010.1, forward strand.
AACTTCCTGGTTTCTTCTGAAAAAGTTCTGCTTGTTGCTCTCGATGACCTGAATTATCTCTGTTACGAAGGGCATGCAAATGAAGTGATGTATTCTCTACTCCGAGCTCATGAGCAATATCCGGGAGCAAAGATAGGGGTAATCGGGATTGTGAATGACACATCTGATCTCTACTGTATAGATTCCAGGGTGAATTCGGTTTTTCTGCCTGAAGAGGTCCCCTTCCCAAGATACGGGAAAGTTGAAATTCTTGATATTCTCAAGGACAGGGTAAAATACGGCTTTTATCCGAAGGTAATTTCTGACGAACTGCTGGAACTTATAGTCTCGTATGTAGAAAAGACGGGAGATCTCAGAGTCGGAATCGACCTTCTTAAACGTTCAGGTTTTAACGCAGAACGCAGGGGAAACCGTACAATCTCTTCTGAAGATGTTGAAAAAGCTTACGAGTCCTCCAAATTACTCCATCTATGCAGGGGCATAAGTCTTCTGTCAGACCCTGAAAAACGTTTACTCGAGTTAATAGCCAGAAAAGGAGAGATTCAGGCAGGTGAGCTCTATAAATCCTTCCATGAACTGACACAACTTGGATACACCCGTTTTTACAGTATTGTAAACAGGCTCCAGGTCTTTAACTACGTTGATGCGGATTTTACGGGTAAAGGCCAGAGAGGCAGGACCAGAATTATAAAAACGAAGTACGAGGCTGAAGAGATCCTTAAATGTCTTGAAAAGGGCTGAAGAAAGATTTTGAATCTAAATTTTGAGTATAATTTTTGAGCAGGAACTTTAGGCTTCAGAAAGTTAATAGGCCTGAAAAAGAGAAAAGAGATTCACATGGACTTCCGGTGAGAGGCCGGATGTTTTTTCAGGCTTAAGCTTTTCGAGACTAAAAAGGTGAAAATGCACAGTTTGAAGACTGTGCCTCTTTCAATTTAGCCCGAAAGGATTTTAGAACTTTTTTGAAATTACATCATTCCTGGTGGCATTCCGCCCATTCCCGGCATTCCGCCCATTCCTGGTGGCATTCCGCCCATTTCTTCAGGGCCAGGGGCTGCACGGGTAGAAGCGATGATATCGTCGATCCTGAGAATCATAACTGCAGACTCGGTAGCAGCGTTGATAACCTGGGTCTTGACTCTGAGAGGTTCAACTACAAATTCTTTCCACATGTCAACGACTTTGCCTTCAAAAACATTAAGGCCAGCAGTTTTTATGCCCTTTTCGTGCTGGGAGCGCAGCTCCATAAGCATGTCAATTGGGTCAAGACCTGCGTTTTCTGCAAGAGTCCTCGGGATAACTTCGAGAGCTTCAGAGTAGGCCTTAACTGCAAGCTGTTCCCTGCCTTCGAGAGTTGCTGCGTATTCTTGGAGCCTGAGTGCAACTTCAACTTCAGGAGAGCCGCCGCCTGCAACGAGTTTTTCGTCCTCAATTGCAACTGCAACTACACGGAGAGCATCTTCAAGAGCACTGTCAATACTGTCAACTACATGCTCAGTGCCGCCGCGCAGCAGAATGGTTACAGCCTTCGGGTTGTGGCAGTTTGTGACAAAGGTCATACTGTCGCCGCCAACCTTCTTCTCTTCCACGAGCCCTGCGTATCCGAGGTCTTCGGGAGTGACTTCGTCCAGGTTGGTGATGAGTTTGCCGCCTGTTGCTCTTGCAAGCTTTTCCATGTCACTCTTCTTAACCCTGCGGACTGCAAAAATACCTGCCTTTGCAAGGTAGTGCTGGGCAAGGTCTTCAATACCCTTCTGGCAGAAGACAACATTTGCCCCACTGCCGATGACCTTCTGAACGATCTTCTTGAGCATCTGTTCTTCCTGGTCGAGGAAGGACTGGAGCTGGTCAGGTGAGGTTATGGAGATTTCAGCATCGACTTCTGTGTCTTTGAGTTCGATTGCGCTGTTGAGAAGAAGAAGTTTTGCATCCTTTATCTTTTCAGGCATATTGGTGTGGATTCTTTCCTTATCAATGATCATTCCAGAAATAAGTTCGGAATCTTCTACCCTTCCACCAACTTTCTTGACAACGCTGATGTTTTCTTTGTCAACACTCTTCTTTCCGTTTGTGTCAACAACACTTGTAACTGCATCAACGGCTATTTCGGAGAGGAGCCTTTTGGAGGACTCTGCACCCTTTCCGGTCATTGCTGTTTCAGCGATGCTGACAAGAAGGTCGCGGTTAGACATTTCGACTGTCATTGCAAGGGAGTTCAGGACTTCTACGGCTTTTTCAGCTGCAAGCCTGTATCCTGATGCGATAATTGTCGGGTGGATTTCCTGCTCTATTAAGTCTTCTGCTTTCTTTAAAAGCTCACCTGCAACTACAGCTGCACTGGTAGTACCGTCTCCCACCTGTTCGTCCTGGGTCTTGGCTACTTCTACTACCATCTTTGCTGCAGGGTGTTCGATGTCCATTTCTTTGAGAATGGTTGCTCCGTCATTTGTAATGACTACATCTCCCATGGAATCGACGAGCATTTTGTCCATACCCTTGGGGCCAAGGGTGGTTCTGACTGCTTCAGCTACTGCTTTTGCAGCCATGATATTGTTACTCTGGGCATCCCTGCCTCTTGTTCTTTTACTGCCTTCTTTTAAAATGAAGATTGGCTGTCCTGCCATTATTTAATCCTCCATTAGTATGAGTTTGAAATAGCTTTAGAATTAAAATCGCATTTTACATGTTTGTACTTCTATATAAACTCATCCCGTTGATACCTCTGGTATACAGGAATTTTACTTACCGTCTTTCCTCAAAAAACAGGTTGGATAAATTCTTTTTTCGTATTCTTCCTCCCCAGGACTTTGAAGTACTGGTACATGAGGAAAACATCATTATCCTCAAGGAATTTTCTTGAATATCTTGTCAACTGAATCAATTATCTCTATTTTCATTAGAGATAATAGTCAAAAAAGATAATAGTCAAAAGAGTCAAATTTACCAAAAATAACTTAGTTTTCTCTTTTGGATAGCAGGGTTTTTTTGAGTTAGACTTTATTTTCTCGTTTCCGGAAGCTTTGAAAGCCCCTTTTCTATTTCAGCCGCTTTTTCAAAAGAAAGCCCCAGAGGAACTTCGATATCTTCATATCCGCTGTGCTTTCTTGACCCTTTGCACCCGAAGGATAGGCCAATTCCCTTTTCAAGGGCAAGTACGGTACAGTCTCCACAGATTGAAGCTGCGCCCATAGTATTAACTGCTGTCCTTTTTCCTTCGGAATAGGCACTTGCCTGGATAACACGCATTGCTTTTTCGGGCTTCAGGAAAAGAATAAGCACATCAAACTTTCCTGCATTCAAAGACAGAGGCTCTATCCTTATGAAGGAGAACCTTTTTTCCAATTTTGGAAGAGACAGGGCTGCTTTTTCTGCAGCTTGTGTGTTCATGTATCTTCCTGAATTCAAATAATATTCAGCAGGGCTTGCTTCCGAGAGGCCCAGTACATAATCTCCCGGAGAGCAGCTTTGCCCTGAAACTCTGAATACTTCTCCCATTCTGGCTTTCTGAATGAGTTCGCAAAAAAGAAGGTCGGATTTTTCAGGAATTTTTGCATTTGCTGCTTCTACTGCCTTTTCTTCAGCTGCTTTTCCTGTGATTTCTTTTTCCTCCACTTCTTTTCCGATTAACTGTCCTGTTTCAAAAGTCACACATACAGGCTCACCGGCTTCCATGAGCCGGCTGAGTTCCTTATATTTTGAAAACGGGATGTGGATTCTTTGCATGTATTCTGTCCCTGTTTTTGCTGCTTCTCGATTATATGAATTCTTTTTTACAGAATTCCTCTTTTAGAGGAATCTTTTTTTGCAAAAATTCTTATTTTAGAGGAATTCTGCTTTTACGGAAGTGAAAACAGGACCTCTCATATCGATCTTTTTATTTTTGCCCGTGATATAACGCTGGGCAGTAGGGCCTATCTTTAAGTTAATTTCCGAGGGAACTTTTACAATCCTGACCCTGACAATATGTTCTTTTGCTCCGGACATTGCAGCTTCTTCAATTTCCCTTGCAGCCTGTGCGGCAAAGGATTCTATGAAACGAATGCCTGCCCTTGCCGAGTGGTTCTCAAAAGCTTTTTGCCATTTCTTGGTATTCGGAATTCCCAGGACATCTCCCTGATAGGCAACAACTTCATTGAAAGCTGCAGGGCCGCAGAGTTTTGTGTTTTTTTCTGGCTCGATTACTGAAACCTTTACTTTCCTGCCGCAAATTTCCCCTTCCCAGGCAGGGAATTCACAGGGGCTAAGTTCTTCCCCATGCAGTTCGCACTGGGAGACAACAGCATCTGCAATTGCCCGTCCCTCGGGAGTTTCAGGTACCTTGTCTACGAAAACCTGTTTAGCAAGCTCACTGTCCAACATTTCCCACTCACTGTACTGGGAGATTTGCGGATAAGTCATGGCACGGACATCCGGGGCATTGTGGAGGATCATAGCAAGCCTTTCTACTCCAAGCCCGAGGTTCATGACGGGGTATGAGATATCATATTCTGCAAGAGCAGTAGGGGAATATATTCCGAAAGTTGCAACCTCGATCCAGCCGTCCGAGTACTTTGAGTTAGAACCGACGAGTTTTGGATGGAAGGCAAATACTTCGGTCTGGGTATCAGGTACATAGTATTTACTTCGCTTCTCATCAGGCCTGAAAAGGAATTTTTCAAAACCAAATTGAGATAGAAGCCCTTCTGCAACGGCTTTTCCATGGTCAACGGTCACATCTTCATCCATTATTACGCAGGAAGCCGAGTAATAGGTCATCAGCCTTGAAGCATCTTCTTGCTGTTCTCTCCTGAAACAGCGGTCTATCGAGAAGAAATGGAAGGGAGGCTCTTTCCTTTCAAGTAAGGAACCAAGAGAAATGAACCAGCCGCTCGTCATATGGCTGCGGAGTGTCTTTGTGCTTGCCTGGGGCACAAGCTCTTTAAATTCCGGAAAAACTCTATCGATCATATCGGCAACCAGGGCATCGGAAACTCCAAGAGCCGCTGAAGTTTCGGGAACAAGATCGTCTCCTTCAATCTTCCCTTTTTTATACGAATGGAGAACCTGTCTGATTTTGTCTATGCCCTCATCGCCAATCTCTCCAAGAATTTCCTTTATTTGTGCGATGCGTTCATCTGAAATTCCCACGTTTGGACGCGGCAGGCCTGCGAGATAGAAGCAGCGGTCAAGAACTGCGAGGGCTTCGCTTCCGAATTGTTTGTGGACCTCTTTATCATCGACTATCAATGGGTTCATCATTTCTTCAAAGCCCATTCTAAGATAGGCCTCTCTCAGTTTCTGTATGGTATCGTAAACGGGATGAGCCTTTCCGTACTTCAAGGTGGTTCTGGGATAGCGTTCATTTAAAGTAGGTGTCTTGATCAGCTTTTTGCCCTCATTCCAGGCGAGATCGAAATTCTCTTTTGCATCCTTTTTTATTTTTTCTGGATCAAATTTCATGAATATCCTCTCAGTGAATTAGTAAAATAATAAATCTGCCAGTTTTGAGATCCTTGCTTATGAGCTTTAAACAGTTTATATAAACAATTCGCTAAACGGTCTAAGAGACGTTAAAATAATTACGTCTATAAGTAACTTATATAGTAAATAGTTTATATATTAGTCACCGCAATTCGAATTGCAGTTCTAATCCTTATAATTTAAGAGTATCGACTTACGCAGTTTTTACATACGCAGTTTTAAAGTAAAGGTTATATTTTAAGCCTCGATTCCAGATTTCTCATTGCAGTCTCCAGTTTTTTCTGCCTGCTTGCATTGACGACGTCTCCACGAGTCTTTTCTATCAGCGAGCGGGACACATCGGTCTTCCTCCTGAGACCTCTGGTTATCGCATCAGGATAATCGAAATCCATAAGCATTGCATGGATATTTTCCATAATCCCTAAAAATACTTCGGCTTCCTCAAAGGATTCCTTCCTTATAAGATCCAGGACATGTCGCCTAAGCTCTCCCACAACATCTCCCAGCCCGTTAAGATAGGCAGCGTATTCCACTTTTAATTCATCAGGAAAAGGAATTTTTTTCTCCCCATTTTCCTTTAACAGGCTGTAGAGAACTGAAACTTCCGAATACTCCTGCTGGGAGTGTTCTACAAATCCGGCATAATAAATGTCATTGTGTTCGTTTAAAAGAATTTCAAGTTTTTCCAGGGCTTTTCCTGCAACTTTAATGCTCTTATTTGCCTTCTCAAAATCCGGTTCATGCAGAGCGAAACTTGCTGTCCTGCATTCTCTGACAATTTCCCGGGAAATTTTCAATCCATCTTCTCTTACTCTGTCCTTGGCTTCAAAATTTTCTCTGATCTGAGCCGAAATTTCCTCAAGCATTTTTCATACCCCCATTAATGCTTTTGAGCTTTCACAACTTTAGCTTCTTTACTCGAAATCTATTGTATTTACAAATATTGTAAAAGACTCAGGAATTATATCTGAAAATTTATCATTAAGTGTATTACCTATGTAGGTACAATTTTATTTTGACTGTATAAAATGAATCTGAGGTTATTTATATTCTTATCCCTCTTTTTACCTCTTTTTTCCGGATTTAACTCTTAAATATTTAAGAGTTAGTTTAAAATTCGGGTTAAAGTTTATAAGTTGTGAAAAAAAGATAGAAAAGAGGAAGAAGATTTATTTTTCCTTGTCCGTATCCTCAACTTCGGAGGATAATTTGTAAACTTCACTAGATAGTAAAATAATGAGGCTGCTCCTTTCCGGCTCTTTTTTCAGAATCAGAGAATGTTTAAATTTTTTAACAGGGTCGTCTCAAGAGACGCACCAGAGCTAATTTTATTTCCGGGAGCTTCTAGATTTCCAATTTATGCTCTCGAACAAATCAGGTTTGTATAGTTGGGTAATTTTTTACAACATTATTCATCTACAGGAATCGTCTCTAGCTGGCTTGAGAGATTCCATATTAGAGTTCTCGTGTGCAGAGGAAGGTTAGGATCATTGCTTATATCTTCCAGAATTGATATGCTTGATGCTGCTCTAAGGAACAGAGGTTCGGCTTCGTTATTCAGTATGTCCATGATTTCATTCACGGAACGCCTGATATTTCTTGGAACTGAAGAGTCACTGGTTATGCTGTCTAAGACCTGAAGACATTGTCTGATAACTTCTGCTGAGTCACTTGATGACATTAGAATCACCTTCGCAGTCAATTACGATGTAAAAATTAGAGCTAACAAATTAGTCTTAGACAGGCTTGTTATATAAAATATTATCGGTGAGTTTTAAGATTGCCTGTCCTACTGTCTGCTGGATCTTATTTTGAAATTATGTTTTTTTTTGTTTTTAATGGGATAAAGATCGTTTCGCATGGTCGAAGTGCAGGCCCAGATAAGGTCCTCTGTAAGGTTTTAATGATATAAAGGTAGCTTCATATAGAAGAAGCTACAGGAAAAATCTTATAAAATAAACTAGAAGCTGCGCATAAAAGAAGGTCAGGTATATGGATTCTGAGAAAGATAAAAAAGTAAAGCGAATAGCACGTTTCCTTGAGCTGGGGGGCACGATGCTTGCACAGCATTGTAAGGTCTGCGGAGCTCCGAAGTTCCGTTATCAAGGAACAGTAATCTGTCCTGTCTGCGATGTTGAAGAAGAAGGTGAGACTCAGGAGCAAGGGGCAGAAGTCCAGGTTCCTGAAACCAGACAACATGCCAGAAAAGAGGGAGAACAGGATAAAGAGCAGGGGAAGAAACAGGAGAGAGAGCAGGGGAGGCTTTTATTTGAGGACGAAAGGACAGTCCAGGCACGTATACAAGAACCTCACTTTGGGCTGAAAAGCTCTGAAACTCCTGTCGAAGGGGAAAGGAATTTCGGTTTTGAAGAAGAGGAACCTTCTAGAGTCTCCCATGAGTCTGGTAAACCAAGAAGGTACACCCCTGAAATTCAGGCAGCATCCTCAGAAAAAGCCGAAAAACCAGTAGAGATTTCGAGAACTTCTGGATCTTCTGGACTTTCTGGCTCTCATGGAGATAGAAAAGTGCTGGAAAACCTTCTCTTTAGAAAGATGGTCAGTATTGCAGCTTCCCTTCAGGATGAAACCGATCCGCGTAGTATTGCAGAGGATTTAGAGCTTATTGACAAAGGTCTTGGGCTCGTAGAACGTCTCAGACAGCTATAAAATCTGGTATTAGAGGAAAAGAAGACGGAGAGGAGATAAAGAAGAAAAAGACAAAGTAAGTCTCATTTTTTTATTTATCCCTTATAAGGAGTCTCAAGTATCTCTCTTATTCTGGCTGCCGTTTTTGGCCCGATCTGTTTTACTGTTCTTAGTTCTTTGACGTCGGCCTTCATAACGGCTTCTACTGAGCCGAAATGTAAAAGGAGATTTCTTGCTGCTTTTGGCCCTATGTTTGAGATAGAAGAAATAAGGTATTCCTGTTGTTCAGTAAGAGTACTGGCTGATTTTTTTCCATGGGGGTTGATCTCACGCTTATTCTCGGTCTGCTCACGTTTTGCAAGCACTCTTAATATCGCGGCTGTCTCTTCCTCGTCTCTTGAGTAGAGGATTGATACCCCAAAATCAATTGCAATGGACACTAAGGAACCGTAGATAGCATTCGGGTTAAGCTGTCTGCAGGTAAAAAGTTCGTTACCTTCAATGATGAGGACTGGTTTTTCGTATACCCGTGCAAGATCCGAAAGCTGGGCAAAAAGGTTGCGTTTTCCATCGATCAGGGAACTCGCAAAATCATCAGTGCGTTTTCTCTCCACAGCCAGGCGGTCGCTTACGACGTAATCCCCTATTTCAAGAGCTGCAAAACTGAGTTCCATTCCAAGCCTGTCCAGGACTTTTGCCACTCCGCTCTTAGTTTCTCTATGATCGATAACTATTCTGAGGAGTTCGGTTTCAAGTTCTATTTCTGACAGCTTTATTCCGGAAACTCCCGCCTCACCTTCGGATTTCTTTCCGGAGAGAGCCTCGAAGTCTACAAGGGTTTTTTGCCTTTCTTTTATATTTCCATCCATGCCTCTTTCCAGGTTTTCATCTGTGATTTGTTCAAGGTTTTCGTTCGTGAATTCTTCTTTTTCCCTGGAGATGACATGATTTTCTCTGAAATTTGGAGAGCTTCTGCTGTTCTCTCCTTTTTCAGCTCTTTTTTCTCTTTCGATTTCCCTTTCTATTTGATTCTCTATCTCATTTTCGATTTCTTTCATTTTTGGCTTCGGGTCTGAAGCAGAGAATGAACCTTCAAAATCCGAGAGTGCTGCACTTTTCTTTGAGTTTTTTGGGCCAAGAACCGCTTCAAGTCCATGCATACTGTTAAGCATCTTCTTTTCTTTGTTCTTGCTGCTCCAGTAATAGATTTCATCTCGTGTGCCTTTTGTCACCAGTACAATTACTCTGCCTTTATTTTGCCTGCCTGTCCTGCCTTTGCGCTGGATACTGCGGATTTCCGAAGGGATGGGCTCGTAAAATAGAACCATATCAGTGGAGGGGATGTCAAGCCCTTCTTCAGCTACTGAAGTGGCTACAAGTACGTTGTACTCTCCTCCCCTGAATTTATCGAGGATTTCTGCCTGCTGTTTTTGAGTAAGGCCCTTGTCTTTATGGCGCGAACCCTGCCCCACAAAACGGATAGGAACAGTTCCCGGAGCTTCAGATAGGGCATTTGCTACTATTTCGGCAGTATCTCTGTAGTTCGTAAACACAATGACTCTGGAATCAGGGTTTTCTTCTAGCTGTTCAGATACGATTTTCCGTGCAAGCCCGAGTTTAGGGTGTTCTACAGTACATTCCTTTACCCTGTACAGGGTTTTTCTCATGTAGAGGTCGTCCATCAACCTTTTTGCAGCCTTGCTCGCACTGCTTGAAGAGGCTTCAGCATCCAGTTTTTCAAGGTATTTCCTGAGAGTCTCAAGTCCCTGCGTCTCCACCATTTCCACAGCATGGTTCACTTTCATCATTTCAGCAACTACCGACATTGCAGAGAAAATTGCAGGATCTCCCCCTATGCGGATTTCACCCTGAAGCTGCTTCTGGAGGAGCAGGAGGTCTTTTTTGGAGACATACTTTCCACTGCCTGCAGAAAAGCCCAGGTTCCTTATGGTCCCTAGCCTGTCATCGAGAATTTTTTCCAGATAGCCTCTGATTTCGGCCATTTCCGGAGGGAGCTGGACCTGCAGCCATTCTATTTCTTTTTCCTGAACATAAGGGCGAACATCTCTATCCTTCTCGGTTTTTACGGCTACGTTTTCAACGTGTAAAGCCTGGCATACCTCTGCGATTTTCTCGTCTGAGCTGCCTGGGCTTGCGGTAATTCCGAGAACATGAGGATTTTTTGCGCTCTCAAAATATTTTTCCGCAATAAAGGTATAAGCATAATTTCCTACTGCTCTGTGAGCTTCATCAAAAGTTATGTGGCTTACATCTTCAAGGTTGATCCGTTTAGTAAGAAGATCATTTTCAATTACCTGAGGGGTGGAAACTATCAACTTTCCCTGTGCCCATAATCTCTCTCGCTCTGCAGGGGCAATGCTGCCCGTAAACGCCAGAATTTCATCTTCTGGAAGGGCCATCACTTTTTTAAAGAAAGCAGCATGCTGATCTACAAGAGGTTTTGTAGGTGAGAGAATCAGGGCTTTTCCGCCGAAACGCTGGAGCCTGGATGCAATTACAAAAAGAGCTATGATGGTTTTTCCCAGGCCTGTAGGGAGAACTATCAGGCTTGAACCCTCAAGAGCTTTTCCTGCCAGATTGAGCTGGTAAAGCCTCTGCTCAACCATATCTGACTTTATCAGAGGGTGCTTCATAAATATCAGTTTCTCAGGAAAAAGGCTCTCGTTCATTTTGCTTCAGGATTATTTTTCCAGTATATTTTTGTTTCAGGGCTTTAATTCAATTATAAAAAAGTAATATTAGTGATAAAAAATTAAAAGTTTTGCTGTGGATCTTTTAACCCACAGCTCAGGAAATTAGAGTATTCCTGATGCCTTTGCCTTAATTTAGAAGTTAAAGGTTTAGAAGTTAAATGGCTTGCCTGCGGATTCGAAACTTCTGCCTCTGTAGATCAGTTCATAGAGCACGTTTTCGATTCCTTTTACCGGAGCTCGTACCTGGCGCATGGAATCTCTATCCCTGATTGTTACAGTTCCATCTTCAAGTGTATCGTAGTCCACGGTAACTGAGTAAGGAGTCCCGATTTCGTCGTTTCTCCTGTAGCGGCGCCCGATTGTTCCTGAGTCATCATAGTTGACTAGCAGGGTCTTTTCCCTGAGTTTTGCAACAATCTCTTTTGCAGGGTCTGTAAGTTCTTTTCTTGTCAGAAGCGGCAATACGGCAATCTGTACAGGAGCGACTGAACTTGAGAAGTGCATAACAAGCCTGGCTTCTTCTTCTCCTTCGGCTTCGCTTTCTTCCTTTACGGTTTCGGGTTCTTTTTCAACTTGAGACTCATTTCCAGCTGCCTCTGCACCTTTTAGCCCGGATTCGGCTGCTTTCTGAGCCACATTCTCTTCATCAAAGGCGTGCTCCATTACGCCGTAGAAGATCCTGTCAATACCGTAGGAGGGTTCAATAACATGCGGAACAACGTTTTCTCCGCTGACTTTTACAGTTTCTTCCGCGAAGCTAACCATGTCTGGGCTTACTGTCACCTCTTCTCCGCCCACTGTAACTTTGATTTGATTGTTAGATAGCTCCTCTTCCGAAAGCTGTTTTAAGGCATCTGAAACGGCTTTTGCTTTACCCTTAAAGACAGGACCGAGCTTGCCCATATTTGGCTTTACAGCAAAGCGGGTGACTATCTTTGGCTCGTCATACTCAACGTAAACGTATAGCTCTGTCTTGCTCACTCTTGTATGGGCTTTAAGGTCATAGTCCGTCCTGTCGGCAATGCCCACAATTTCAACCCAGCCGAAACGGTCGGTTTCTATTTCGGCATCCCAGCAGTCGATTGCGTAATGTGCCATCTCATCCTTCAGGTGCTGCCTGAACCTGAGTTTTGAAGGGTTGATCCCTACCTTTGTCAGGAACTCGTTGGTGAGCACGATATTGTAACCCAGGATCTCATGAGCAATAACTCCAGCCTCTACAGCTTCCCGTACAGTCATCCTGAAGGATTTGCCTTCCTGCTGTGCCTCCTGTGAATAGAGTACAAGCTCTTTGTCTGCAAAGCGCTCGAAGTTGGAGTGCTTTTTGTTCCTGGGATCAACGAAGAGTTCACACTCAGCCTGTGTGAACTCTCTGAGCCTGATTACGCCCTGCCTGGGAGCGATTTCGTTTCTGTAGGACTTCCCTATCTGCACTGCTCCAAAAGGCAGTTTATCTCTGTAGAAGCGGGACAACCTCTGGAAGTCCACAAACATCCCCTGCGCCGTTTCCGGCCTTAGGTAACCCTGCCGTCCTGTGCCCGGCCCGATTGTGGTCTTGAACATAAGGTTAAACTCGTAAGCGTCCCCGAATTCTCCACCACACTCCGGGCAGGTGATTCCCTTTTCCCTTATGACCTTTGTAAGATCTTCAGCGCTCAGGGTTCCTGCAGCTTCAGTTACGTTTTCTACAAGGTGGTCAGCCCGGAACGCTTCTCCACATTTTTTGCACTCACACAGGGGGTCAGAAAAGCCTCCAACGTGCCCTGATGCGATAAAGACGTCCTCGATCCCTATTGTCGGGCACTCAATTTCCATATGCCCTTCCTGGATAACATAAAATTCTCTCCAGATCTGCTCAATCCGCCTCTTCAGAGTGCTCCCAAGAGGCCCGTAATCATAAAACCCTCGGCCTCCGCCATACAGCTCAAAGGAGTTCCACAAAAACCCCCGGCGTTTAGCCAGCTCGAATACCTTCTCATATTTGTCCATTTTATAAATCCTCGTGAAATTGATTGTGGATATCAGATAATTGTAAATTATTGACTCGTTTCAAATATTAGATGGATAAAGGGAATCATTATATTAAATTTGCACTGCTCTTCATTGCTGAAGAATTCGTCCTCGACTTTTCAAACTTTACATCAAGTATGTTCTTAACAAGAATCAAAATCATTTTACTTAAGATTAATTTAAAGTATTGAAACCTCTAAATAAATAATAAATGAGCGGTCCTATTCCTATCTACTAAAAATAAGAGATGCCTCGATTAGGTCGGAAATTACTGGAAACTTATGGAAGAGGTTTGTAAGCGGGTTGCTGAAAAAACTGAGTCGGATTCTTGGAGAAGGCTGGAAGAATAATAAAATTAAAGTTGTAAAAGCCCTGTAGGGTTTCTTTATTCTAAATTACGTGGAAGAATACTCACGGTAAAAGTTCTCAACAAAACGTCTTGAAAAGGATTCAGAAGCCCATTCAAGGTGCAGAATTGAGGTCCCTGCGTATTCTTTCATTTCAACTCTTATCTGATGATAGCCTTCAGGGAGAGATATTGTTGCTGTATTTATGGTTCTAGGGTGTCTTGTTGAAGAGGATGGTTCACTGATGACCTTTGCGCCGTCAATGTAAAGCTGTGCCCAATCGTCCGAGGTCAGATAGAATGTATAATTGGATGTCTGTTCGATTTTAATTAAACCTTCATAGGCGACACTAAAACTATCTGTTGTGTTCAGGATATTATAAGGCCAGTTTTCGATGTCGCTACCATAAAACCTTGCAGATGCGTTTTCTGCAAACTTTATTCTGGAATCCGTACGGTTAATCGCAGTGCCACTAAAATTTGTGCCCCTATAATAGTAACCGGTAATTCCTGACTGGTATTTTGTTGCTGGCTCAGAGCTTTTGGTAAAAGTCATTTCCTGGGTGAAAATTAGTTTTTGGGTTTTGAGGTCAATGACTTTAAAGATGGTGACATCTCCTGCTTTTATAGGGATCAAATTTCCTTCTCTATCTTTCAGGAGTAGCAGTTTTTCATTGCCTGCTCCTAAAGATTCAAGAGGAGATGAATTGAGGAGATAATCCGTTCCTTCAACGTTCAGGATTACAGACGTTGTTGAATAATTAAACTCTATTACATCTCCTCCTTTATGGCCGATTTTCAGGGTGGTGTTATTATATTCACTTACACTGAGAAGTGCAAGCGGGGCTGAAGCTAATTTATCTTCCTGCTCACTTCCTAATAAAGAAATAGCAATAACTGTTCCCATAAGGAAAACAATCACAAGCATCAGAAGAACCCCTATTACCGGGGTAAGCCCATTTTCATTTTTCAGCAGGTTGTCTGGTCCCATGTCTACTTTTTCAGCAACAAAATATATCCCTATCGAGGTTACCACAATCCTTCTTATAAAATTCAAGTCTATAAAAACAGATTATATATTTTTCAAATATATTTATATACTTTTCTGTTTTTTTGAATCTGTATATCTATACTTATCATGAAGGAATAACGCTGGTCAGAAAGAGCCAGTTTCGCGAGAACTCTATGCATGACAAATAAAGCTCAAAATAAGACTGTAATAAGTTAGAAGCAAATTCTTTTTTGACTCTCAAAAATTCTGGATAATTCATTTTCTTTTGTTCTCTCAGGATTTTTTACTTCTGGTAACAGTTGTGGATCCCATAATGATTCTAAAATCATATTTTGCAGTTCTCCATCCAAAATTTGGGTTGAAAGGATTGGAATATTGGATCTTTTGCGAGGGGAAGGGAAACAGGAAGTGGCGATCTTGATATGGTTATGGTGTTTGAGGGAGGGCAGGACACATTCGAGAATACATGGACCTGAATTTTTGTCTGGCAGATTCATTTGGCCGGAAAGTTGACCTTCTTACTGAAAGAGCTCTCAAGCCGCAATTGAAGAGCATCAGCATAAAGGAAGTTGTGTATGCCTGAGAAAAGTTCTGTTTTTTTGAGAATATTCTTGAATCTATTGACAGGGAAGAGAAAAACCATAAAGAATAGTGACTGTTGTTAATTTATGAAGGAGATTTCCGTCTCATTTCGATTCTTTTTCGCTTTTTCAGGATTATTATGCTTTATCTTGCAGGGCACAGTAAAGTAACATATGAGTATTTTTGATTGCTCTACTTTTACAATCTTAATTTTATAAACTCCAGTCTGGACTTATATTTTGTTTCCTTTTATTATCGATGTCCATGTCCTTTTTCATGTTTGAAGACTAAAACGTTAATTAAAAGACATGAGCATTATTCATGCGTTCATATAAAATTCTCTTATACAAGGTCAACAACTTTTAATATTACAAGCTTCTAAAGCTAGAGTCGGTGGGGTAAGTAATGCATTTTCAATATGAAGATGCCTTTTTGAGATTGTGTTGGATAGTGTATACTATACAAGGGACTTTCGAACATAGAGTTCCTGTTTGAGATAGAGTTGGATTTTGGTATCTATTCAGAGCATTTTTTACAGGAAATGCTTTGGGATAAATGGATAGAATACATTATCAGTGGGGTTAGATAAGATGACGTTAAAAAGATTAAAAGAAACCATAAAAACCGGAATAGGAAAAAGAAGTTTACATAAACAAAAGATTGTAGAGATAACTGACTGGCTCCATCACCTGGAGTTTCTTGCAATAAAGGTGATGATGTTTGCCATAGGTGTCCATCATCTTTACATATATACGGTAAAAACTGTGTTTTGAGTTTTTAATTTACACAATTCCATAAATCTGCCTTCCTCCAGGTGAAAAAAGGATGTTTGCTACCATATAGCTGTTTCCGGGTTTGAAATTGGGGAGAACCCGGTGGGGGATAAAGAAGCGCTTAGTTTCAAATCAGAAGGAGGACTGATTTCATGCATTATCTGGTTTAGAAGGATTAAACTCCATGAGCCAAAAATCGGTAGTGGAGGTGAGTCATTGATCAAATCTGAAAAAACGAGCACAAACTCAATATTTAAAATCAATAGGAAGAGATTTGGAAGCTCTTGGTTTTCAGTAACTCACCCCCATGACCCAAAAATCTGATGACTTTATATACCCTTAAACACCCCACCTATCCTAAAAGTCATCGGTTTAATCAAAAACACTCCCGTTGCATAAAACACCCATAAAAATCCCATAAAAGGGTCCCTGGGATTAAAAACATTTTAAAGAAAAAGACTGTAAATTAGGATAAATTCAATATGTAAATGTCAGAAAAAGCCCTAAAATTGGCTTTAAAATTAATTTCTCTGACATTTACTTCTCTATTTTGCGGGTTTATATTTTACTTTATTCATTAAGTGCGTAATACATATATAATATTATGGAATTGTTATATTCGGTAACTTCTGGAATAATCAAATGAAGAGAAACCTGTACCCTCAGAATTGGTGTCGGGTCTGTTAAATTCAGGGTTATTCAGGGTTATAAAGTGCAAATCACGAAGTCCTTAGTCTGAGTTTATGATTCTCACCAATCGGATTCAAAGTTTCCTAGATATGATCCAGACATTTTGGTTCTCTCGATAAAATTGCTTCCGATTGGAATCTCAGAGCCAATAATTTCTTACTCTTAGGCTCAGGCTATCGGACTCATACTCTTGCATAAATCAAAAATGAGAAAGGAGAGCCTCGAAATATGAGTGAGCTGATAGTTTTTGCCTTTCCCGGTGAGAAAGGCGCATCTGAAATGGATGAAGCCATCCAGCGGCTTAAGAAGGAGCAATTGATCACTCTCGATGACGCCGCAATTGTTGTTCGCGACCATGATGGTAAGGTCAAGGTAAAGCAGGCGGTAAATCTTGTAGGTGCAGGTACTGTTGGTGGAGCCTTCTGGGGTATGCTAATCGGGCTGCTTTTCTGGATGCCCTGGCTGGGGTTGGCAATAGGTGCCATTACAGGTGCAATTTCGGGTAAACTGTCCGATTACGGGATCGATGACGAATTCATTCAGGAAGTTGCTGGTACCATTGAGCCAGGGGGATCTGCTCTCTTCCTATTGATCTCAAAGTGGACTGAGGACAAGGTTCTCGATGAGTTGGGCAGGTTTAACCCAAAGGTAGTGCGCACTTCCCTTTCGAAAGAAGAAGAACGCAAACTTAAAGCTGCTTTTGGCGCCGGAGAATAATTAAAATTAACAAAATTAGAATTATAGAATTAAACAAAACAGGCTTAACTGGCAGCCTGAAGCAAAAATTCTATCTAAAAGGTTTCGATCAAAAATCAGGTTTCGATCTAAAATTAGGTTTCGATCAAAAAATTTCTGTATCAATGCAAATTTTTTCCGTGGGAATGGATTACTGAAAATTATAAATAAAATATTTTCTTTCAAATTGCAGATAATTTGAATGCGTTTACTTTATCAGATTTAACCAGTAAATTCCCACGGTCTAATTTTACTATATATTTTTGTTTAGTCACTCATTCTTCTCTTTTCAGATTGGAGCAACCGTCCTTCCGTATGCGTCATTAAGAACTATAGCAAGAGCCGTGTATATAGATGCAAGGCCCAGAATGAGTCCTACGTAACCGGCTATGGGAAGCAGACCTGTGTTTCCTGTAGCATTTACGACAGCCAGAAGCATGAATAGCAGGAAAAGAACCACAAATATGAACATTATTGCCTTGCTATCCGACTTCAGGGCGGCTATTAACATAAAGAAGGTATATACTCCCCATATGAAGAGGTAGGCTGCAAGTGATATAGGCTCAGGACCTTCAATCCAGCCAAGCGCAGGCATGAGGATCAGTCCTGCAAGGGAGAACCAGAATAGACCAAAGGCACAAAACGCAGTTCCTCCAAAAATACTTCCCTTTTTCCAGGCCATTAAGCCTGCAAAGACCTGCGCAAAACCTCCAAGAAATATTGCCATAGACACAATCATCGAATCCACAGGATAAAGCCCTATATAGCTCAGGCTCAGAAGAAATGCGGAAAAGCCCAGGCCTGTAAATCCGAGAGGTGTTGGATTTGCAGTTTTATCTCTGATATCTGTTATTATTTCCCGTGTTTCAACCACAGTTTCTACCATAATTATCACTTCCTACTTTATTTTAAAATATAACTTGGCCTTTTTGAGACTGATATTTTTTTGTAAATCAGCCCCATGTGTGCTCATTTACGACAGTAATATTGAATATAAAGATCCTCAATAGTACCATTAGGTTAGTAAGAAATTTCTCATCTCTAAAGGGCAAATACTGGACAATTATACCCTTTGATTTCCTTCTCGAAATCTAAAGTTTACTCCCACCCCCCGTGAACACTTTTTGTCTATTACGGGTGATATATATAACTAGTATTTTATAATTTTATTCAATTAAAACTTATTTTTAAATAGGTTTTTTTAAATCGGTTCAGAATAAACTAAATTGCGTTAACAGAAGAATCAAAAACAGGTCAGTGTTTTCTGAAGTAGTTTTTGGCAATTACAAAAATTGTGCTGTTAACATCATTTGAACGTCTCTTCCTTTTATTAAGAGTCGTAAACTTTTACTGACAACACTTAAAGCAATGCAGCCTTTCCATTAATTTTAAGTTATCCTGCAACTTATGGGAAGCTGATGGTCCCAAAAATTCTTGTTACTAATGATGATGGTGTTTACTCTACAGGTCTGAAAGCTGCCTTTGACAGCGTTTCCGATCTGGGGGAAGTGACGATTTCAGCTCCTGCTATCCAGCAGAGCGGGGTCGGGCGTTCAATATCTATTTTTGAGCCTCTCCGGATCACTAAGACAGATGTAGGAGGGATACCTGCGTATGCTGTGGGTGGAACACCTACTGACTCTGTAATCCTCGGTATTTTCACGATTCTCAAGGAAATGCCTGATCTGGTACTATCTGGCTTTAACATCGGAGAAAATATAAGCACGGATACTATCACCACCTCAGGGACTATTGGAGGAGCTCTTGAAGCTGCAAGCTATGGGATTCCTGCAATCGCCGCTTCCATGCAGGTACTTGATGAGGGGCAGAAATTCGACGATCCCAGGGACTACCATAGAGAACGATTTGAAGTTGGAATAAAAGTAGTGAACAAAATTGCCCGAAACGTCCTCAAGCACGGTATGCCGGAAAATGTGGACCTCCTCAACATCAATATTCCTTATCATGCTGAAGAGAACACTCCTGTGGAGGTAACCCGTCTCGCAAGAAAGATTTTTAAAACTGATGTAGAAGAAAGGCATGACCCACGAGGCAGACCCTATTACTGGATTGCAGGTGATCTGATCCGGGAAGAAGAAGAAGGGACTGATGTGCACGCTATCATGCAAAAGGGGCACATCTCAATAACCCCGATTTCTCTGGATTCGACTGCCAGGATAGATTTTTCGGAGATCCAAAAGTACCTTTAAAAAAGTGACATTTGATATATTTGAGTTATAAAATTACTCAAAAAGCAGATATTACTCAAAAAAGCCGATCTCGTCAAGAATAAAATGCTAATTTTTTATTCTTTCAGTATTTTTTATTTTTTTAGAATTTTCTCTTCTTCTATTTTCTTTTTATTCTTTTACTTCATCTTTTTCAACGTGGATAGAAATTTCTTTCCAGCCGCCCTCAACAGTGTGAAGAGTTTCAACCATTGCTTGAATGACATTGCCTACGATTTTCTGGACAAACTCATTCATGGGAATTTTCCTGCCATCTACTAAAAGCTCTATTTTCATTTTTCTCCTCCATTCCTTTGTATCTCTCTTTTAGTCTTTACTTTATATTCACTTTTTCTTCGTTTTAGTTTTTCCCTTATTCAAGAGTGTTAAAAGGAGTGCAATAAGGTTTTCGTCTACTTACTGCAATTCTAAGCAGAGTTTCTATCTCCTCAGGGGTTTTGGCTTCACTGAAGTCAACAAGGTTATCATGCACAAGCAGGCAGGGCTTGAATTTTCCGTCCGCTGTAACTCTTAACCGGCTGCAGTGGGCACAGAACTCCGAATTGTCCATCGGGCGCACAAATTCCACTTCAACCCCATTGAGAATGTATTTTTTCCGGTGGTGCAGGTGCCTGATTCTTACTTCACTTGCTCTCTCTGCCAGACTTTTCTCAAGGGCCTTAGAGTCGATCATGTACTTCGAAAGTTTGGGGTCAATATCCATAAGCTCGATTAATTGCAGGATAACTTCTCCTTTATAAGGTCGGACAAATTCCATCATGGAATCAATTTCATCATCGTTTATACCCTTCAGGAGTACCATATTTAACTTTACAGGAGTCAGTCCAGCTTCGACTGCACTGTCAATGCCTTTAATTACCTTTTCAAGAGAGCCAGGCGGAGCTCCAGTTATTGCTTCATATTTTTCCGGAACCAGAGAATCAAGACTTACGTTTACCCTGTCAAGTCCAGCAGCTCTAAGGGTTTTTGCACGTTTTTCAAGCAGGATACCGTTTGTCGTTGCAGAAACTTCTTTAAGAGGAGGGAGACAAGCAAGAATTTCCTCGAAATCTTTTCTAAAAAGAGGTTCGCCTCCTGAGAACTTCACTTTCCGAACTCCATATTTTGCAGCCACCCTGACAATTCCACATATTAACTCAGGTTTCATCTCATGCCCTATTGGGCCGCAGCTGCAGCAGTCTGCTCCTTCATTATGGCAGTACATGCATGATAGGTTACACCTATCAGTAATGGATATGCGAAGTCCTGTAACCTTTCTCCCGTAAGGGTCTACAAGAAAGTTTTCCGGGTTTTTTTCCACAACTTCAGGGGCTTTTCCTGAATCTTTCTGTTTCATGGCTGGTTTAAATCCCCTTTCAAGTATTTAGCATTCAATTATCTATACTCACCTTTCTGATCCTTTTTTGGTGCTACATTGAGGGACAAGGATGTCATGTCTGAAATAATTTGTTCATAAGTTTTTTCTATTTCAGACATATAGCACTTTTGAGAAAGGGGCTGTAATGAGTATCATATAAAAATAATTCTCTCAAAATCAGGAACTAATGATATAAAGAAATACCGTCAGAATAAGAAATATTTTTGTAAAAAAGTTACCTGAAAAATTGGTAAATTTTAACCTCTTGTGCAGAGAGTTGGATACGCCCTTCTGCACATAGGTTATTTTGGCCTATTAATTATGTTATAAGACCTTTCCTGCACAGTTTTTAACTGCTTAGAAACTTTTATATTTTAATTATTTGTCTGTTCAGTTTCTTGCTGTTCAGATACTTTAGACTCTTCATTTATTTCCTCTTCAGTTTCTGGCTGTTGAGTTTCTGTTATTTTTTCACTAATTTGCTCTTCAGTTACTGACTGTTGAGTTTCTATTACTTTTTCATTAATTTCTTCTTCAGTTTTTTGCTGTTCAGACTCTTCATTTACTTCCTCATCAGTTTCTTGTTGTTGAGTTTCTGGTGTATTTACATACGTTGTCTGTTCAGTTTTTTGCTGCTGAGGTTCTGGTATATTTACATATGTTGTCTGCTCAGTTTTTTGCTGCTGAGGTTCTATAGGATCTTCACTGATTGTCGGTTGGATGTTTGGTTGCTTCGATTCTATAAGATTCCCAGAGTTTTCTTCAGTAGGTTCTTCGATACAGTCATCAGATGGAGTATTTGTGCAACCACCATTGTCGCAGGTATTGTCAGTGAGGTACCGCAAGTACTGTCAGTAGATGTACCGCAAAAAATAATATTATTAAGTTGGGTGAGGAAAATCAGAAAGATTTTTATTTTCACACAGTAAAATCAAATTATATCCTGAGTTTGACAGTTTGATTTTTATGTTAAAAGATTGTTTTCACATCCGTTGGCATAATAATTAACATTATGTCAACAAATTTTTGCCCATTTTTTACGATTCAATTTGACAGATGATTCTCTTTCTCCTGATGGCTATTTTCATAATTTTTGATCAAATTTTTGATGTAGAATTTGACAGATAGCATGATTTAACGGCTGAAATATAGATGCTATCTAAAAAGTCAGTGCCAAAAGTGCCAAAATAGGACAAAAATTTTTGCTAATTTGCCTTATAGTGATTGTATAGCTGGAAAAAATAGAGGCAATTTAATGAAATTTATGAATACTGTCAATTGATTTTTGACTAAAAATTGAGGCTCTCATGTAATTGAATTTATACTGTCAAACTAAGGTTATATTGCATAATTATCCAAAATCTGGGCGATTAATATTTTTAAAAATAGCAAAAAAACATATCTAAAAAATATTTAAACTTGATATTTTGTGTGGAGAGTGAATCTTACTCTCTACACAATCAGTAATTTTTTGGTTGATACTCTGCTGATTTAATGGCTTTCTACGTTATCCACAGAACTTACCTGTTGTTTTCTACTGGAGCTTCTCCCTCACAAACTTCTTCTGGAGTCTCTTCTGGAGTGTCAACACATTCTTCTTCTACTGGAGTTTCTTCTGGAGTGTCAACACATTCTTCTTCTACTGGAGTTTCTTCTGGAGTGTCAACACATTCTTCTTCTACTGGAGTCTCTTCTGGAGTGTCAACACATTCTTCTTCTACTGGAGTCTCTTCTGGAGTGTCAACACATTCTTCTTCTACTGGAGTCTCTTCTGGAGTGTCAACACATTCTTCTTCTACTGGAGTCTCTTCTGGAGTGTCAACACATTCTTCTTCTACTGGAGTCTCTTCTGGAGTGTCAACACATTCTTCTTCTACTGGAGTCTCTTCTGGAGTGTCAACACATTCTTCTTCTACTGGAGTCTCTTCTGGAGTGTCAACACA
>CAZLNG010000011.1:0-57940 GCA_964560735.1 uncultured Methanosarcinales archaeon
TTATAAAAACATCTACAAGAGACGGAATTTAATGCTTAACCGATGACGTATGAAAAGCGTTGTTCTAATTATGTTTAAAACTATATTTCTTGCAGTGAAGCCGGCCTATTAACTGAGTTATAAATCTGACCTTTATATTTGTGATAATTTGAAAACACCTTTTTTTACGGGGTGTATTATGAGTGTATTATTATATCTAAATTGAGATGTGTTTTGAGAAAAGATTCAGTCACAGAAGGCAGAATCTATAACGATTATTAAGTAAAAAAATTTTAATATAGAATGCCGTACATAATAAATAGTGGAGGTTAAATCAATGACCTTTGTGAACGGATATAATTTTACAAAAGTGAAAACTTCACATGGGCCTGACATGTACGTATCCAGATATGGGAAGCTGGTAAAGGTCGTTTCATGCAGTCCACATGTGGAGTTATCCGAAAGGTACACCAGTGACTTGATTCACCAGATCGAGTCAATGGAATAAAATTTTAAAAATTTCTCCGACTTTTTATTTTTAATTCGGACCCATTTTCATGAAATCCCTTTTTCAGGCCGAAGGCTTTTCGGTCTGACCATTTTTAAACTTTTTTCTTTCTATAAATACCTTCCTTTTTCCTGAATTTTTTATATACAGTTCTCGCAACACTGTATTTTCAATAAAGCCTTTGTGATTCGAGAATTTCAATAAGGTTTCAGTTATTCGATTTTATTCAATATGATTCTTCATTCTCCAATTCTTTCAATACGCTTCCCGTAATTCTATTTTTTCAATACGCTTCCCATCATCCTATTCTTTCAATACAATTACCGTTATTTGTTCTTTCAATAAAATGTATTTTCAGGTCCATGATACCTTAAAGTTCAGTCCATGGAGAATTTAATTTATGGGGATATACTTTTAACTTTGAACCAGCAAAACCTTTATAAAAACAGAATAATCTTCAAAAACTGGACTTTGATAAATTGATCCGAAATTACAGGGAAACAGATCTGGATGATATGGTAAGGATCTGGTACGAAGCCTCTGATATTGCTCATTCCTTTATTCCGGCTTCTTTCTGGGCTTCGCAAAAGAGTGCCATGAGGGAGGAATATCTTCCACGCGCCGAAAATCTTGTGTTTGAATATGAAGGAATTATTGCAGGATTCATTTCCCTTATTGGCAGCAGAGTCTGCGCCCTTTTTGTAGAGCCCGAAATGCAGGGCAAAGGAATCGGCAGGGCTCTTCTGGAACATGCAAAGTCTCTAAAAGGAAAGCTCTCTCTCAGAGTTTACAAAGAAAACGAACGTGCTCTCTATTTTTATAAAAAGTGCGGTTTTGCAGAAGCCGGAGAAGAGCTTGACGAGTTTACAGGCTGCGTACAAATTGTGATGGAATGGTAATGAGATTTATTTTTGTTTAATTTTATTGTAGAAAGTTGCGAGCAACAATTAAATCAACAATTTTATCACAATCCAGAAACGATCCTGAGCTATCATTCAAATTGAACTATCGGTTAAATTTAACCATCGTTCAAATTGCTTTATTTTTAATTGAGCTGTCATTTAAATGTTGATCATTCATAGCAAAATACACAGCAGGTTCAAACGGCGCTAATTCAGGTTTTGAATAACTCTGGCAGGCAGCAGACAACTCAGGAATAATATGGATGCGGCAGATTACAAGCATGTGGTAATCGGCTTGATTTTCCTGAAGTATATCTCGGATGCTTTTGAGGAGATGTATTAAAAACTGCTCCAAGAAGTTGAGGAGGGGGCTGACCCCGAGGAGTCAGAAGAATATCTTGCAGAAAATGTTTTCCGGGTACCTTCTGAAGCCCGCTGGAGTCACCTGGAAAGGAGTGCAAAGAAGCCTACAATCGGAAAAATTGTAGACGACGCCATGACTGCTATCGAGCAGGATAACAGAACTCTTAAAGGCATGCTTCCTAAGAACTATGAAAGAGAAGGACTTGACAAGCCGCTCCTGGGTGAACTGATTGATCTTGTGGGCACAATTGGCCTTGGCGACAGGGAAAGCCGCAGTAAATATGTTCTCGGCAGAGTCTTACAAGTATTTCCTCAGAATGTTCTCAGACGCTGAAGGCAAGCGCGGAGGGCAGTTTTTTACTCCAATAAGTATCTTCAGAGTCCTTGTTGAAATGATCGAACTCTACAAGCGGAAGGATTTATGACCCTTACTGCAGTTCGGGCGGAATGTTTGTGCAGAGAGAAAAATTCATTGAAACAATGACTTCCGCCTTGAAAACATTTCAATTTACTCAAGGAATCAAACCAGACAACCTGGCGCCTCTGCAAAATGAACCTTGCCATCCTCGAGATAGACAACAATGGAATCAAATGAAGCGACTCTTTCCATAAAGACCTGCAAAAAGACCTGAAAGTTGATTTTATCCTCTCAAAACCTCTTTTT
The DNA here is from genome assembly GCA_964560735.1 of uncultured Methanosarcinales archaeon. GTDB lineage: Archaea > Halobacteriota > Methanosarcinia > Methanosarcinales > Methanosarcinaceae > Methanosarcina. The sequence goes on from CAZLNG010000011.1 coordinate 2,417, forward strand.
AGCGATTAAGACTGGAAAAGCTAACTCCTTTCTGAAGATCCCGCTTGAAGTTCGGAATCCCGCCAAAAGGCAACGCCAACTTCTCTGGGGTTCAGAATAATATCCACCACCTCCTCAAGACCGGAATTGCAGGTTTCGTCCTTGTAAAAGGCTTTATATCTTCAAACACCTCCGGCGAAGGAAAGATCCTCAAAAATATCATTGAAAAGGATCTTGTGGACTGCATGATAGCTCTTCAAGGCCAGCTTTTCTACAAAACCGCCATCCAGGCATGTCTCTGGTTACTTGCCCGCAACAAAGAGAACGGCGGTTTCGGGACCGGCGCGGCGAAGTTCTCTTCATCGATGCCTGGAATATGGGAATTTTTCGGATCTCACCTCCCGTGAACTCACGAATGAATAAGTCCGGAAGATTGCCGATACTTACTACCTGGCGCGGAGAAAAAGTTGAGAGTGGAAATTACGAAGATATCCCAGGCTTATGTAAGGCTGTAACCCTTGATGAAATTAAGAAGCACGATTATATCCTGACCCCAGGCTGCTATGTGGTTTTTGAATAAACCGTGGACGAAGGTGAGGAATTTGAAAAAAATATGATTCGTATTGACCCCTAAAAAACAATATTAATAACCAGTTTGTCCTTTAGCTTAGTCCTGTTTGGCCCTGTTCCAGAGTCAAAAAAGCCCCGTTAAAGAGAAAAAAAGGGGCTGGTCGGAGGAAAACTATCGAATTTAACCACGTAATAACAATTTATATTCTTCCAGCCTTATTATTAGAACCAATAAGACTCTACAACCAGAGGGCATTGTTTATGATTTCTGATAAAAATAATAGAATTGTTAAAGATGATTTTTCTTTGTCTGAATTACTTGTGCCGGATACCCAGGAAGTAAAGGAAATAAAAAGCCTGCAAGGAAAGGAGTATGAATACAGCAATTATCTGGGAACAATTGAATATACGATTGCCAGGTATTTTTATGAGGATGACAGAAAAATAAAGGACAAAGATGCAGTATCAGCATTGAAGAATATCAGAAAAAACTCCGACAAAAATATCTCTTTTTTTAAGCGGGACCTTGAAAACGAAATTATCGCAACCCTGATAGAACTTCTTGAAGGTGAGCCAATAAGCCATCACGAGTTCAAACTGGCAATTGACTATGTTTTAGAGGTTATCGACAACAGGTCCTGGATGGAAGATGAACAGGCGTACTTAAAGTGGGCCACTTACGTTATGGGGCTTTTCACGGAAGAAGAGAGTGAAGAGTATGAAAAGAACATCAAAAAGCTTGTCGCCAAACTGGGCATGTCTAGCAAACACGCAGACCTTATTCTCCTGAAAGGGGATGAGGAAGATTATTTCGAATTCGTAGAGAATTATGGGGAAGATGAAGGCGAAAATGAAGGAGAAGAGTTGACTGAAGAAGAGCTGATAGCTGAAATTGAAACAAAGTTCCTTTCGTTGACAGATGCCGAAAAATTTGATTTCCTGCTGGAAAACGGTCCGGATTTTTATGAACTCGTTGGCCTTTATATCTCAGAGCTGTCAGATAAAGGCGAATTTGAAAAGCTCCAGGAACTTTACAGAAAGCTTGTTGAAAAATATGATGATTTCATTTACCTGTACGTTTTCATGGGTGGAGCCTACATCGAGATAGACCCTGCTCTTGCAAAATTCTATTTTGAAAAAGCTCTGAAATGTCTTGATAAACTCGATGACCTTTCAGATCCAATGAAAGAAGTGTTAAGAGCCAACCTTCTTGACCTGACCACGAAAATAAACTGACTTTATTCGATGGTAATCCTATAATACAATGGTCTTCCACGCCATAATCTAGAGAGATTATGCCTTTTCAGTGGCAGAAGTAGATACAAAGGGCTGGAAAAAGCAGATTCAGCTAATCGAAAAATGGGGCAGCTGTAATAGCTGTCTCAAATGTGTTCTGTCGCTCGAAAAGCGGCCTTTCGAAGATATTGGAAAAATATGGTATAGAAAGAAATATATCCTCTTCAAATTCAAGGGAAAATTTTTCAACCGGAAAAATATGCAATAATTGTGTCATAACTTTCTAGTGTAGAATGCCTTGATTGATACTGTTTTTAGACCTGGGTACATTTTTATATTTTCAGCAAATATTCGAAATTTACTTTTACTATACTATTTGAATAGGATACGTTTTGAGTGATAAAAACTTCAAAATATCTTCATTCGTTAATCTTGTATATTACTATTTTCAAGGAAATGGCCGCTCGCTTGCAAGCGGACACGACACCAAAAAGCTTGCTAATACGGTTTCCTGTTTTCAAAAAAACTGTTCTCAAACCCGCCTGCCAGATTAAAACGTTCTTAGATACTCCTTTGTGGATGCCCTGCCTAGTTTAAAGCAAACCGGGAAGTCTGAATTTTTCATAAATGTTCGAAAAACTAAGAAAATTCTGGGAATCGATTGGAAAAAATGAAACTTTTTTATAAGATCGCACTGTTAAATTATTATTTATCTGTGTAAACGACTTTACAGGGGTTCATAACTTGGTGACCAGGGAAATGAAAGAACCAGAAAAAAATTTCGACAAAGCTATAGAATTTGCTGAGAAAAAGAAAGAGGAAGCACTAAATAAAGCAACCAATAAGGCTGAAAAAGAGTACTTGGAAAAAGCATTCGACCAGGAAATACAAGAACTTAAAGAGAGAAAGAAAAAATTAGTAGATAGTCGGGAATTAACAGAAAAGAAAAAAAACGAAGAAATAGAGAAACGAAAACAAAAGAAAGGAAAAAATTAAAGGAAGAAGCCTAAATAATACTCTCATTTTTAAGATTATATAAAAGCCATTTTCAGGTTGATTCAATAAGTTTTTGTGTTTTCCAAAAGACAAATACTGATTTTCTGCCTTTTACTTGGAAAAGGCGTTACCATTGGTTTAGGTTTCTCAATTTTAATTTTCTCAAGTGAAAAGTACTACAAAATAGCTATGCTAAATTGTCCGAATAAATTGTTTTTTGTGAACTATAATCAGATGCTCTTATCAAAAAATTTAAATATTATGTGTACTAACTATAGGGTAGTAACTGAGGAACATAACCATCTTACAGTATCATGTGGAGTAGTGATTGTGAGATGACGTCCGTCAGTTATCTGTAAACAAGTGTGCGAACAGACAGAAAGCAAAAGATACACCTCCGAAAAACAGATCCCCCGAAAAAAGAGGATGAGAGTTGAACTCTTATCTACCATGCCTGTGAGAGGCGGAAGGATAAAACCAAAAAGAACCCGCTCTATCTTTGAACGGATTCTCGTATCTTGCAGGCACCTCTAAAAGGAAAGTAACCTGATTAAGTAAAAACTCAAGTTTCAAATTAAAAATTTCAAGTTAAAAATAAAACTGGAATTTGATTGTTTTCAGGAAAAATCTGAGATCATAAAGGAGGATTACTTACATGAAGCTGCCAATAAAGAGACCATCCCGTGATGTGTACAGCTGGGACCCGTTTGATGAGGTCAGAAGGATGCAGGATTACATGGAACAGATGTTCAGGACATTCCCTGCGCTGGAAAGCCGGTTTGCAGGCGAAACTTTATCCCCACTGATCGATGTTGCAGAAGAAGGCGATAAGGTACTTGTCACAACCGATCTGCCAGGCATTGACAAAGAAAATGTCGAACTGAGCCTAAAAGATAATGTCCTCGTAATCAGCGCACAGAAAGGAAAGGAAGAAGAATCCGAAAAAGAAGGCTATCTCAGAAAAGAGAGGTCTTTCATGCGCTATTACCGTGAAATTCCTCTTCCCGACGGCGTAACCGAAGAAGGGTCAACTGCCCAGCTTAAAAACGGCGTCTTAACAGTCACTTTACCAAAAACAAAGCTGGCTACCGAAAGGAAGATTCAGATTGAGTAAGCTGAGTAAGCTTGTACTGAGGTCTGGTGAGCTTACGCCTGCCAGAAGAGATGTTCGCGGGTAAACTCAGAAAAACCCAGATTGAGAATGCCCGCAGGCTATTCTCAGTAAAATGTCAGACTGTTCTTGATTTCCTCAATTTCCTTAGTTTTCTCAAATTTCCTTAGTTTTCTCAAATTTCCTTAGTTTTCTCAAATTTCCTCAACGAGACTCAGACGCTTTGGATAATCAGCTGAGACTTTTATTCACCCGAGTGCTTTTCCTCAATAACCTCGCCCTTAGGTTCTTTTTCCTTGAAGATCTGCCCCTCAAAACAGTGAACTTCAGCTCCTTTCAACCAGGCATCGGGAGAAAGGCCGGCTTTCATACAGGTATGGCCCAGGAAATCTATAGGATCCATATTGTTCTCAGGGGCCACCTGTGGGAGTAAAAGTCCCTGACAATAGCCCTGTTTTACAATCAGGCCGTGCCTTCCAATCTCAATCTTGTCAGGAAGCTCTTTTGGAGGAACATCAAGCTTTTCAGGTGGGGTAAGAATTGTGACTTCTACAGTTATATCATCCAGCTCTTCTTCTTCAACAGACGGAAATCGTGGGTCGTTAACTGCTGCAGAGATCGCGGAATCCATAATTGCTTCTTCAAGGGCCGAATCAGGATAAGGATGCCCTATACAACCTCTAAGAAGTCCTTTTTCATTGAGTGTGACAAAAACTCCCCTTTTCTCTCTGAAAACCGGCGAAAGTTCAAAACCCAGTTCTTCTGGTTCTGGAAGTCTCTCCTCAGATAAAAACAATTCAATCGTCTTTCTTGCAAGTTTTACCGCGTTCTTGCCTTCTGTTTCTGTAAGCATATTCAACCAACACCTCTATTTAGATCCCGTTTTTAGATTTCTATTTTTAACCCTATTTCCCTATGTACCTCAAAAACTCTATTCTATCCTGCGTACTTCAAATTCTATTTACCCTGTACTCTAGCAGTCTGACCTATAAATATGGCTATTACTCACCTAACTTTACTCGCTCTTGTCATAAAAGGAGTGAATAACCGTTATTATTAACTGCCGGTTAATGACATCACTCACATTAAATCTGTTATAGCAATATGTTTATCGAAAATAGTTAAAGTATATTTCCTGAATTTCTTTTCTGAAGAGCTCTGAAGAACCAAAAGATAACTGGAAGCAGGAAATTGCTGGGAACTAAATATAATTTGACAGTCCGGAAAAGGAAGAAAAGCCTGTTTCTGGCAAAATTAATAGATTCGGCAGAAAAAAGGCTGCCGAATAGAAAACGCTAGTGTAAGATCGAAACTTTGCTATCAAGCTGAAATTTCAGAGGGTAGATATCTTATAACTTTTTAGCTTCCTGATATTTCTTAGCTGCAACTTTCAGGGCTTCCACGCCAGGAAGCTTCACTCCGGCAAGATAATCAATGCATGCCCCTCCACCTGTGCTAATGTGAGAAAAGCGGTGTTCAAGGCCGAGATGGGCAACTTCTGCTGAAATGTGTCCGCCGCCAATAATTGAAAACTCGGATTTAATTGCAGCCCTTATTATTTCATGGGTTCCAAGGGCAAAATCGGAAATTTCAGAAACGCCTGCAGGCCCATTTAAGACAACGGTTTTTGCATTCTCGATTTCACTGCTGAATTCCACAATAGTTTCAAGCCCGATATCGTTTATGGGGAGAGAATCCGAGTCTAGTTCAGCTACGGGCACTTCAACCCGTTTCTTGTTGTCATTTAAAGCCACGTCGATTGGAAGGCCAACTTTGTCTTTAAACTTTGAGAGTATCCCTCTTGCTTTTTCTATCTGGTCTTCGTAACCCTGGGATTTGATGAAATCAAGATTGGATTTTCCGATGTTTACCCCCGATGCTGCAAGAGCCACGTTTGCTACTACGCCAGTCAGGAGTACTCTGTCAGCTCCCCCGTTTGCAAGCACATTTTCCGCAACTCTAAGGGAATCATCGACTTTTGCTCCTCCGAGTACAAAAATAGTTGGTCTCTCTCCGCCTTTGACCCCACGGTCCAGGGATAAGATCTCTTTTTCCATTACTCTTCCGGCTCCTGAAGGAAGAACCTCAGTAAATCCTACTACAGAGAGATGGGACCTGTGAGATACGGCAAAGGCGTCGTTGAGAAAAATATCCACAAATGGTGCCAGTTTTACAACCGGAAAAGTCTTGGCCTGTTCTGCTGGCGTTCTTTCGAGACTCTCTTCTGAATAAAACCTTACGTTTTCCAGTAAAATAACGTCGCCGTTTTCCATTGATGCAATCTGGGTCTTTGCATAGGTTCCGAAGATATCGTCAACATACCTGACCTGCCTTCCGAGGTGTTTGGACATCAGGTAGGCGTGGGGCTTCATTGTTGTGAAGTCTTTTTTCCCGGGCCTGCTCTGGTGAGCAAGCAAAACAACTTTTGCATCCTCAAGATCCTTTAAAGTGGCAATGTGGCTCCGGATACGCATATCATCCAGAATGTTTCCCTGGGGATCCATGGGAGAATTCAGGTCAACCCTTACAAGAATTGTCTTTCCATCTATGTCAAAATCATCGATCGTAAGAAAGTTTCTAGAAGTCATGTACCCTCAGCACACCGTTGTGAATATTATTTTATATAGATTGAAGAATATAATTTGGATGATAACATCCTAGATAATTTTTCCTTTAATTAAATATGATTATTTTGTCATGGAATTTTTTCCATAAATAAGTTTGTTTTATTAAGCCTCGCTAGATGGGTTGTGATTTTTATCTGAAAATCCCGAAGAAAAAAATGAGCCTTTCAGACAACTTATCCGGGAAAAAGAGCGTGCCATCAGAAAAAGAATATTATGAAGGTAAAACTCGATGAAATATGAAAAAGAAAAGCATAGAGAATTTGAAGAAAGAGTAAAAAAAATGGTGGAAGAAGGGTATGAAACTGTTGCAAAGGAGATAATCGCCTGTACGCGGTGCCAGCTCCATAAAAGTGCAATTAAAAGAGTAATAGGGAAGGGTTCCTGCAATCCAAAAGTATTCTTCATAGGTGAGGCGCCCGGAGAAAGCGAAAACAGGTCCGGAATCCCGTTCTATGGGAGGGCAGGAAAAAAACTGGATCAAATGATCGAATATATGGGGCTTTCTGATGAGGACTGGATGGTGACAAACACTGTCAAATGTCATCCTCCGGAAAACAGGAATCCCAGAATAGACGAGATTGAATGCTGCAAACCGTTTTTGCTTGCCCAGATAATCCTGCTAAACCCCAGAATTATAATTCTTCTTGGCAACACAGCTGAAAGGTCCTATTGCCCCGGAAAAAAACTGGAATGGGGAGTTCCTGTAGAACATGAAGGAAGAACAATCCTGAAACTTTACCACCCTGCAGCTCTGATTTACACAGCTTCGAAGATTGAGATCCAGCGTGCTTTCATTGATAATAACCGAAATCTCTGGGCTTAAATCCTCGGGCTTAATGAAAATTGAAAAATAGGAGATATTCAGAGGCATTCATCCTGAAAGCAGTCAGTAGAAAAACAGTTATAATTAATGGCAGAGAGATGAGAAGGCTTTTTTGTTCATAAAATATAAATAAAACGATCCAGCAATTATTATTTGAACTCTTATATTTGGACACGTTATATAATACCTTGGGAGGGGTGAGTATGTCAATGGTGAAAATGACGCCTGACGTGTTTTCGTGCTCGGATGATAAAGGAAACATGGAAATCGAAATTAATCTGCCTGGAGTAAAGAAAGAGAATATAGAATTAAAAATGGTTGAAGACGGTTTTTTCATAAGGGCAAAAAGAGAAGAAACCGGAGTTGAATACGCAGGAACTTACGCATTCTGCTGTGGGGTTATCCCTGAGAAGGCTGTAGCCAGATACTGTGACGGAAAATTATACGTGATAGTACCTTACAGAGAAGCAACAGAAACTGTGGACATCAAAATTCAATGAAAATTGAAAAGTATTATGAAGTTTCCAGCAGATTTTGAAGTATTTTATTTCTGGAATAAACAAAATGGGGTAGAAATGTATCCGGTAATCGATTATAACAAATGTACAGGGGCTCTTGCCTGCTATGAAGTTTGCCCTGCAGAAGTTTTTGATATTGAAGAAATAGATCAGGTAAAGAGAGCAGTCGTAGCCCGCCCGGGAAATTGCATAGAATGCGAGCAGTGTGTGGAAGCCTGCCCTGAAGATGCTATTGAGCTTGTTGAGGGTTGAATTCAATATCTGAAAAGTGATGGAATCTAAAACATCTGAAAATTCAAGAAGTGTGAATTTAAAAAAAGTGGTGAAAAAATGCATCCCAAAATTGATTACAACAAATGTGTAGGTTCACTTGAGTGTTACGATGTATGTCCTGTGGACGTGTTTGATGCGGAGGAAACAGCAGAAGGAAAAAGAGCAGTAGTAGCACGTCCTGACGATTGTATAGAGTGTGAGCAGTGTGTAGAGGTCTGTCCAACTGAAGCAATAGAGCTGGTAGAAGATTAAACCAGTGATAGAAGATTAAACCAGAGAGGATAGTGAATTAAATCCTCTTCGGCAAAATTTGTCTGATAAATATACTGTTAGTAGATCAAACCTGTCGAACAGGTTTATCTAAAGAATCCGCATTAAAATTTAACTTTGAGCTCACAGCAAGATTTATCTTTCCTTTTTTAAAATAAGCCTCATATCCACTGCAAGGGCACCCTTTCCTTTCTCGAAAACCATCATGGGATTAATTTCAAACTCTTCAATTTCTGGAAAATCACACACAAGCTTTGAGACCCTCAGAATCATATCTATAATCGCATTTATATCTGAAGGTTTTGTTCCCCTTATTCCGGCAAGAAGTGGATAAGTTTTGATCCCTGTTATCATTTCTCTGGCTTCGTTTTCGTTAACAGGGGCTATAGCAAATCTGACATCCTTGAGGATTTCCACGTAAATGCCGCCAAGCCCGAACATCAACATGTGCCCAAAAGTCGGGTCGCGAATCATCCCAATAATGACTTCTCTGCCTTCTGAGAACATTTTCTGGAGCTGGACACCCTCAAGGGATGCATCAGGCACTTTCTTTGAAACACTTTCCATCATATCCATATATGCAGCCCTTACTTCATCCGCGTTTTTCAGGGATAGCCTGATCCCACCAACGTCAGATTTGTGGGAGATTTGAGGAGATACAATCTTCATTACAAGAGGGTAACCTATTTCCTCTGCGGCAGTTACAGCCTCATCTGCAGTTTTTGCAAAGCCGGTTCTTACTGCAGGAATTCCATAGGCTTTCAGGACGTCAAAGGACTCAACACCCAGTACATAAAGGTTATTTTCTCTGGCAGCCTCAAAAATTCTGGATACTGCAGTCTTGTCTGGTTTGATTTCAGGAGGAATGAGATCTACTTGTTTCATGATTAATGATAACCTTCAGGACAGTTATTTTTTAAGGATTACAATTTTCTGATAGTGTACACTCTGGAAGGGACCGGTTAAAAGGAGAAATAGAATTAAACCAGACTAAAATAGAAAAAGGATAAAGGAGAATTCCTTTACCTTCAGACAGCTACGGAACTGCGTAACTTGCATTCAGTCTCTACGATCTCTTTTGTGTCCCTTGCAATGGTAAGTTCTTCATTGGTCGGGATAACAAGGACTCTAACTTTTGCATCTGGAGTGCTGATGTCGATTTCCTGGCCTCTGATCTTGTTCTTTTCATCATCGATCTTTATGCCGATTCCATCAAGGCCGGAAAGGATTCTCTTCCTGATGCTTGCGCTGTTTTCTCCGATGCCTGCAGTAAAGACCACAGCATCTGCACCATTGAGCACGGCTGAATACTCACCAATGACTTTCTTAATCTTATATGCAAAGACTTCAAGGGCAAGTTCGGCTCTCTCATTGCCGTGGGAGGCTGCTTCGTCAAGGTCTCTGAAGTCGTTGCTGATTCCTGAGACTCCGAGCACACCAGACTTCTTGTTCATAAGGGTGTCAACATCCCTGGTTGACAGGCCTTCTTTCTCCATTATGAAGGGAACGACAGCAGGGTCAATTGAACCGCATCTTGTCCCCATTGCAACTCCTTCGAGCGGGGTAAAGCCCATGGTTGTCTCAACGGATTTTCCGCCCTTAATAGCCGTAATGCTTGAACCATTTCCAAGGTGGCAGGTAATAATCTTGGTTTCTTCCAGGGGCTTTCCGAGCATAGCGGCAGCCCTTCTGGAGACATAAAAGTGAGAGGTGCCGTGGAAACCATATTTCCTGACCCCATATTTCTCATAGAGATTGTATGGTAGAGCATACATGTAGGCATATGCAGGTATTGTCTGGTGGAATGCAGTGTCAAAGACAGCAACCATCGGTGTTCCAGGCATAATTTCAGCACAGGCATCAATACCCATCATGTTTGGAGGGTTGTGGAGAGGAGCCAGTTCAAAACAGTCTTTAATTGCCTTTTCTACACTCTCATCAATTAAAGCCGATGCTGTGAAATTTTCTCCACCGTGCACGACTCTGTGTCCTACCGCATTGATCTCTCCCATATCCTTAATGACACCAAATTCCGGGTCAGTGAGAGCCTTGACAACATCTTCGAGAGCCACTTTATGGGTGGGGAAGTCAGTGTGCTTCTCAAGCTTCTTGCCGTCAAATCTCTTCTGGGTAATGATCGAGTCCTGAATACCTATTCTCTCGCAGAGACCTACTGCAAGGGGTGATTCAGTATTCATGTCAATTAACTGATATTTGAGAGACGAGCTCCCTGCGTTTATTACCAGTACTTTCATTTGTAAACCCCATTTAATTCTTTACTTTCCAGTCACATTCACAGTTTCCGGTAGAATCTACCGTTGAAAATATTAATAAAACACTGCATGTATGCGATTATTTGTTGTCATTTGCTGCTGCCTGGACACAGGTGATTGCAACGGCACCGACAACATCTTCGTCACTGCAGCCTCTGGACAGGTCATTAATTGGTTTTGCAAGTCCCTGGGTGATAGGGCCATATGCTTCAGCTTTGGCGAGCCTCTGGGCAATCTTGTATGCGATGTTTCCAGCGTTCAGGTCAGGGAAAATGAAGACATTTGCCTTGCCTGCAACAGGGCTTCCGGGGGCTTTTGAAGCTGCAACTTTCGGAACAATTGCTGCGTCTACCTGGAGTTCTCCGTCTATTGCAACTTCAGGGGCAAGCTCTTGTGCACGCTTTGTAGCGGCAATGGTCGCCTGTGTCAGTGCACTGTTTGCACTTCCTTTGGTAGAGTAAGAAAGCATTGCAACATATGGCGTGTCCTCTACCAGCAGTTCAAAGGTCTTTGCAGAACTCACAGCAATGTTTGCAACATCTTCTACACTTGGCATTTCGACCATGCCTGAGTCAGCGAAAAGGAATGTTCCGTTGGACCCATATTCACAGTCTGGTACTGCAATAATGAAGAAAGCGGATGCGAGAGCTGCACCGGGGGCGGTCTTTACGATCTGAACAGCAGGTCTCAGGGTGTCTGAAGAAGAGTGTGCAGCTCCTGACACTACTCCGTCAACTTCGCCGAGTTTTGTCATCATAACAGCGAAATACATGTTATCTTTCATGATTTCAGCTGCTTGTTCCATTGTGATGCCTTTTTTCTTTCTGAGCTCATAGAAGGTTTCAACGTATTCATCTTTTCTCTCATAAGTCTCAGGATCTACGATTCTGGCTTTCGAAATGTCCAGATCTCCTGCAAGTGCCTTGATCTCGGCTTCCTTACCGATAAGGACAACGTTTGCGATACCTCTTTCAAGGATCTTAGCAGTTGCCTGGATAATTCTTATATCATCAGTTTCAGGTAAAGCGATTGTTTTGTTGAGTTTCTTTGCTCTTTCACTGATCTTGTCTAAAAATGTTGCCAATCAACCAACCTCCTATATAATTAGAGTAATTTAAGTTAGCTGGCTCTTGATATATAAATTTACGTAAAAAGCATAGACAGATATATAAAAATATAAAATATATATTTCCGGCTGCCAGTATTGATCCATATGCAAATTTCTATTCCTAAAATTTATGGAAATCTAATGGTTTTACGGCAGACTCTAATAATTAAAACAATTTAACGAATATAAATGACAAATTAATATAAAAGAATTCCGGAATGAGTGTCAGGAATATATTTATAATTTCAGAGAGTTGTTTTAAAATTGACTCAGGACTGCAGAATGTTAGTTCTAATTAATTGCAAAAGAAAAGAGACTTGAGATCTGAATTTTTCCATTTAAGATTTTAAGGTCTTCCTTTTCAAAGACCTGCAAACTCGCAGGAAAATTGATTGGAATCCTTGAAGTTTATAATTGAAATTCTAAAGCCTTTTTGACTGAATTCAAACTCGTAATAAGCTGTCCTGTATTGGGGAATATTTGATAAAAATAAATGAAATTTACAGATCAAGATTATTAATAAAAAAATAAAAATATTTTAAAAATCTATTACCTTTACAGATATTAATATTTATAAAAGATACATTTAAATAAATGTTATATTTTTTTGAGCTGCGAAAATATTACAGGCAAATTTGAATCAAGGAAATTGATATTATTTTTTCGTGCAGATATTTATAAGAACGTCCCTGAGAGGCACAAGTATTTGGAAGTTAATACAAAGTTCAAATTCAGATTTCATAGTCCAGGGTTTTATTCTCGAATAAAAGAAGCTATATCCCAAAGATTTGATCTTGAATCCGCAAAGATCAACTCAATTGCCATTCTGATAGGTCTTTTCACAGGACTGGTGATAGGAGTATATGAGCGCACCTTACAATACTTCAATACTCTATTCGGAATGCAGAGTGGCTTTTCAGTACATGAATTACCTCACTATTATGTAATATTCATGCCTGCCATCGGAGGGCTGATCGTTGGGACGATTTCATACTTTCTTATAAAAAAACGATATGGGGTTGATGGACTTATCGAGACGGTTGCTCTTCGAGGAGCAAGGCTTAACCTTATTGATTCTTTTCTTGAAGTTTTTGCGTCTATAATCACGATCAGTTCAGGAGGTTCTCTTGGAAAAGAAGCCCCTGGAGTTCTTGCCGGAGCCGGGACAGGGGCCCTGGTAGGGCGAATTCTGAAAAGTCCTGAAAGGCAGCTCCAGATTCTTCTTGGATGCGGGGCTGCCGGTGGAATTGCGGCGGCATTCAGCGCCCCGCTTGCGGGGGTAGTCTTTGTAGTCGAAGTAATTTATGGGGAACTCGAGACAAAGACATTCATTCCTATAGTTATTTCTTCAGTTTTCGCAACTCTTGTCTCCAGTACTGTTTTTGGAGTAACTACTCTTCAGATTCCTTCCTATGTGCTGGTCAGTCCCTATAGAGAAATCGGGCTCTACCTGATTCTCGGACTCCTTGCAGGCATAATTTCAACGCTGCTTATTCGGATTCTTTACTACACTAAAGACTTTTTTTCAAATTTGTCTATTCATCCTATCTTGAAACCTGCTCTTGGAGGACTTGCAGTAGGGACAATTGGCCTTTTTTATCCCCGGATTCTAGGGCTGGGTTACGGGGTTATTGCGGATGCTATTAGTAATCAGTTTACTTTTAAGCTCATGGTAATTCTGCTTTTTCTTAAAATCCTCGCCTTTTCCCTGAGTCTGGGTTCGGGAGGATCGGGAGGATCAATTGTTCCCTCCCTTTTTGTAGGAGCGATGCTGGGAGGGGCCTTTGGGACAGCTGCAAATGTTTTTTTCCCGGGGGTGACTGCAGAAGCAGGTGCATATGCTGTTGTGGGCATGGGTGCAGTTTTTGCCGGAACCGCCCGGGCGCCTTTGACTGCTATACTGATCCTTTTCGAAATTACAAGAGATTACAACCTGATCCTTCCTCTCATGTTTGCCTGCGTCCTGAGTAGCGTGATGTCAAATGCCCTTTATCCAGAATCCATTTTTACGGAAGGGCTACGCAGGAGAGGTTTCAAAATTCGAAGGGGCAGGGAGGTCGATATTATGAGTTCAATGCTTGTAAAAGATGCTATGATCACGCATGTCCAGACAGTCTCTGAGGATAAGAGCGTAGAAACTCTTAATGTTCTGATGAAGGTAAGTCGCCATCTGGGTTTTCCTGTCCTTGATTCAAAAGGCAGGCTTGCAGGCATAGTAACTCTTTCAGACCTCCGGAGTAAAGTAAAGTCCGAAGAAGCTGACAAAAAGATAGGAGATATCGCCACTCGAAATCTGGAAGTTGCTTATCCTGATGAAACTCTTGAAGCCGTCCTCAAACGTTTTGCCTCAAAGCAAATAGGCAGGCTCCCGGTTGTGGACAGAGAGGATAAAACAAAGCTTCTTGGCCTCATTACCAGGAGTGATATTGTAAATTCTTATAGTAAGAAGGTCGTTGAGAAAGTCCGGGATACATACTAAAAACAGGAAACATGAAAAAGGTTTTCTGGCAATAAGAATAAAAGTGGGGAGAATATTCTTTATGAATTGGGGGATAAGCCTATGGCCAGAGTTGGAAACAGTTCAGACTAGGAACTGGAAAAGTATCTGGAATGTATAATTCAGGAAGAAAAGGATACATCCAGCTTTTATGTCGAACTATCTGCCAGAGAAACATTACCAATTACACGCCGACTTTTTGAAGAAAGAGTCTCTCTGGTTTATGATTTTAAAATCTCACAAATTGTGGAAAAAGAAAGGCATCTATTAATTTACGGGGAAGCAGGTTCTGGAAAGACAAGTACCCTTAGATGGTTGAGTACTGTCTATGCCAGGGAATACCTCAGGAAAAAAGAAGGCTCTTTGCCTATTTACATAGCACTCGATTCCTATATTAAAGGCTCTTTTTATAATTATTTAAAAGTAGAGTCAAGGAAAAAAGGCATTTCTGAGGAGGGCCTCAAAAAATTGCTCAAAGGAAAAGCCCTTCTGCTACTGGATGGGCTGGATATGCTTGTGCCTTCAAATGTTTTTTCCCCTTTCGATGAGATTTCAGATTTTATTTCTGAGCATGAAGATTGTAGATACGTTATTGCTTCCAGACCAGGGCCCTTTGATAGTATAAAAAGTAGTTTTGCAGTTTGTGAACTTGAAATGTTGACAGATGAAAAAACGAAGGAGTTTGTAGAAAAGAATGTTCCCAATAAGAGGCAGGCAAAGCTTCTAAAAGCTAAAAGTTTGAATGAAATTAGCTTGAAGCCAATTCTCCGAAATCCATTCTTATTACATCTCTGGATCAAACTTTCAGTCTCTCATATGGGGCAGACTGAAAAAAAGAGACATTTTTGGGAGTTAACTCTCCTTGATTCAATTCCTTATAATAGGGTAGAACTCTATCAGGTTTTTATCTCAGAGCTTTTTGAGTATTACAGGATAAAAGAAGATCTTTTCGGTTCTCAAAAAAAGGTGCCTATAAGAGCAATCTCCGTGGAAACAGATCCTGAAATACTTTCTAAAAGAATAATTTCTGGAGAAACAAATCCTGAGGAAGTGCTTACTGAAAGGATGAATTCTGAAAAGGTACATCCTGAAAAGACTAATCTTGAAAAGTTGAATTTTGAAAAAATGAAGTTCGAAAGAGCTGATATCGAGAATTTTTTAATGAACCTGGCTTTCAAACTTCAGTGCATGAACAAGATTTCCTGTAAGTATAGGTATGCCCTTAAAGTGGCAGGTGAGTATGCAAAATTTAGTACCCCTCAAAGACTGGGAGCAGGAAAACTTCTTCAGGCCTGCCTGGGAATAGGACTTCTCACAGAAGACAGATCTGAGATAAAATTCGGAATAAATCGATCCTTTCAGGAATATTTTGCAGCTTTGAAGCTGAAAGCATGCCGTGAGAAAGGCGTGGATATTTCGGATGCTTTCAGGCATCCCAGATGGGAAAATGTAATTGTGCTTACTTCGGAATTAATTGAATCCGGGGATGAACTGATAGATTCAATAATTTCAAGCGGAAATCTGTATCTGGCTTCAAAATGCCTCGTAAAATCCAGGCATGTAACAAAAGGAAAATTATGTACATTACTTGCCAGAAAACTTGATAGCAGGTATACAGTAGAAAAAATAAGGGCGATTCAAAGCCTTGGAAGATTGGGTGCCTGTGGGATCGAAGCCAATTCTGGAGCTCTTGGGGACACGGACATAGGAGTAAAAAGAGAAACTGTGAAAGTTCTCGGAGAAACCAGATCAGAAATGGCCCTTGCCTCTCTTGAGACTGCAGTCGGAGATGAAGATAATTCAGTAAGGATAGAAGCTGTAAAATCCCTTGGTATGATAGGGTCCGAGAGAGCTGTCGAATTGCTCAGTCATTCATTTGCGGACAAGAACCGGGCTGTTCGTCTTGAAGCTGCAGAAGCGCTGATGCAAATCGGATCTGAAAAAGCCCTTGAAATCCTTGTTTCCGCACTAGGAGCCAAAGACGACTTTGTTCGCTTTGGAGCTATAGGGGCTCTTGGTCGAACAAACTCACGGGAAGTAGCGGAGGTCCTTATAAAAGTTTTTCATGAAGAAGATAAACTTGTTCAACTGGGAGCTGCAGAGGCTCTGGGCCAGATGAGATCGGAAAGAGCTGTTGAGTCATTTGTAGATGCCCTGGAAAATCAGGATGAATTTGTGCGATGGATGGCTACGAAGGCTCTTGGAGAGATTAAATCGGACAGGACTTCTGATACTTTCATAAATATGCTTGGGGATGAAAGCCGCTTTGTCCGGAGGCAAGCTGCAAAGGGACTTGGTATGATTCGGTCCGAAAGAACCCTTGATCCTCTTGTTTCCGCACTCTCGGATGAAGACGAATTTGTCAGAAAGACAGCCGCCGAATCCCTTGGAGAAATAGGATCCGAGACAGCTGCTAAAAACCTGATACATAAACTCAACGACAAGAGCCATTTTGTCCGCCTGGAGGCTGCAAGGGCCCTGGGAATAATTAAAGTGAGGAAAGCTGCTACTCCGCTTCTTTTTGCACTGCGAGATGAAAATCATTTTGTCAGAAAGGAAGCAGCAAATGCTCTCGGGCAGATGGAATCCGGAAGAGTTTTTGAGCAGCTTATTAATACTTTTAAGTCTGGAGATAGCCTTACAAGGCAGGGAACAGTAAGAGCGCTTGGTCAGGTAAATTTAGATGGAATCCCTGAAAGGGTATCAGATCGGATCTTTGATTTCCTTGACAATGCCCTTAAAGACGAAGATAAGTTTGTACGGAGAGAAGCAGTAAAAGCCTTAAAGACCATCATATCTCAAGGCAAACCCCAGAGAGCCTTCAAACCCCTGATTAATGCCCTTGAAAACGAAGATAATGAGGTCAGAAGGCTTGCAGCTGAATCACTGGAATTTTTTGGTTCTAAAGACGTTGTTCCTCTATTGATAAATACTCTCAAATCCGAAGATGCAATTGTGCGAAAATTTGCGGCCAAAGCCCTGGGACAGATAAGCTCTAAAAAAGCTGTCAAACCCCTGATAGACCTTTTAGTTTTAGATAATGATGGTTTGGTTAGAGAGGAAGCTGCAAGATCTCTTGGAAAAATAAAATCTAAAAAATCCACAGGACCTCTTATTGACGCGCTAATGGATGCAAATAATGAAGGGAGATGGGGAGCAGCAGAGGCCCTTGGTCTAATTAAAGCTGAAAACGCAGTTGACCATCTTATCCTTGCTCTTACTGATACTGACGAGTTCACAAGGCTGGCTGCTGCAAAAGCCCTCGGCCGAATCAGGTCAAAAAAAGCAATTGAACCACTTATTGCTACCCTCTATGACAGTAACCGCTTCGTAAAAGCGGAGGCAGCAGAAGCCCTCAGCGGGATATGCACTAAAGAGGACAGGGCGCAGCTTCAGACTTTACTTGATTCAGAAAATGAATTTGCAGCAAATCTTGCCTTTGAACTTCTGGATAGAATCGAATTGAAAGAGTCATTAAAAACCAGGTTATTTTTAGAATCTTTTAAGGAAAAAGATTGAAAAAGATGAGAGAAATCAAGAACAATTGCGGCAATTATCTTATGGAAAACTTTGAAAACTCATGTCATTTTATCCAGTTCTGTTATTAAAGGCATGTGATCACTCAGAGATATCCAATCTTCATATTTCCCAACAGAAATCGATTTTCCACTATTTATAAAGTTAACAGGTGCAAATATGTAATCTATATGATAGGGGGTCTTTCTATTTTTCCTGAAGTATAGTGTCGGGTCCCTTTCAATCCCGAAGTTTACATTTGTGAGGGTATGATACATACTGAATATTTCAAATTGTTTTAATAAACTAATTACATCAGTAAGCGTCCCGTGAAGAGGATAATTTGCGTGTTCTTTGTCCCAAATAACATTCCAATTGAAATCACCTGCAATAATTGTTGGAGATTTGAACATATTTTTATAATAATTCAATGACTGCCAGATTTCTCCAATGTATCTCCTTCTTGGATCCTCTTTATTGTTCTGTGACCAGACAGCAATCAGGTTTATTGCTTTATTGTTACTAACTTCGACTGGGAGAACGTATCTGTAATTTTCACAATAAGATTCATGGATTGTGATTTCAAAGTCATTGAAACTAAAGACAGCCAGGCCCTTATTTCTATTATCGCCTATCCATAAGACATGGTCATAAAACTTAGTATTGAATTTGTCTGGATGCTCACATTCTGGAACTATCAATAAATCAGGATCATATGGAAGAATCTGTTCGTATTTCTTCCGGAAGGCCATATTACAATTCCAAGTTACAATTCTCATGTTAACACTATTTGCAGTCGTTAAACAATAATAGGCAATTCCAAACTCAGATGTTTGCTTCGATTAAGAAAACTGAAGTTAAATATTTGTTTTTAATTTTTTACGAAAAGGCCTACTGTTTATACCGGTGAGATCGCGGGGAAGAGAATAAACGCTTAGAAAGGGAACTCAGACCACAAAAAGTAATCCAAAGGTACAATGCCTGATATATGGCATACACATCATTAAGAAAATTCGTGAAATCATTCCATCAATTCCGTATCCTCATGCGAATAAGCCGGCGCGCAGCAGCAGAGGATTTTTAGCGGCGTGTTTCCTATGTTTTGAATTCTGTGCGGAGTTCCGGGCAAAATACAAATGGAATCTCCTGTTTTGACTTCTAATTGATCAGAGCCGAGGATCATTATCCCGCAGCCTTCTGTGATGCGATAGATTTCTTCGGTCAGGCGGTGTTTGTGAAGAAGAGTTTTTCCTCCGGCTGGCACAGTGGCTTCTGCAAGGCTCTGGTTTGAATTGCCGTGAACCGCGGGGTGCATGAGTTCTCGGATTATTGAGCCGTCTTTTGTGATGTAAGGTTCTATTTCCTTATATTCTGTTATTAACTGCATTCAGAATTATTTTTACTTGTATTTATTTAACCATTTTCCTCTTCAAAAGATAGGTTAAAAAGGAGGTGGGGTCTCATCTTCTTGCAAAATTTCTGAAAAAAGAACAGAGAAGTCCGGGATTTTCTCGGCACCTACCATGATCAGGTCAAGGTAGAAAGGGCCTCCATGTTTTATATCTACGGGAGAGGGGTCAATGAATTCCAGAATGTCTGCGGGGTGGTTAAGGTAAAAGTCCTCAAGTTCGGGACTATTCAAATTATCCTTAGAGGGGAACCCTATTGCGTATATTCTGGAATTTAAAAGAGCCTCAGTTCCCGCATCCAGAATAAATGAAATAAAGTAATACTGCCCACGGGGGAGGTCAAGCATGTATTTAGCATCTACGTCAAGTTCAGAGAGTAAAAGGTTCTGCGTCCCTTTTCCATACACCATCAGAAGCAGCACTTTATCTTTCGAAATCAACTCCTGAACGTTGTCCGGTAAAAAGATACTTCCAAAGACCAGCTCATATTCAGCATAATCAGAAGCCGTAAAATCGTTTCTGATAAACAACAGGCCGTCTTCACTCAATAATGAATAACCCAGATTAGCTTGAATGTCAATTATCGGATATTTTCCTCTAGAAGTATCTCTCCAGAACTAATCAAGAGCTTTGTAATCTATTCGGGACAACAGGTGCAGACATGTTCCGACAGTAATATTCTTCAATATTGAACCCTCCCTCTCATGCATGATCTCGCTTTAGTAAAAATAGGGGTATGTGCAAAAACTCACCTATAAAATATGAAATATGTGTACTATTATCAATATAATTTATAAATATTCTCTTATATATATGAGTGCCTTATTAAAAAATCTGCCATTAAATTTCATAATTTAAATTCACAATTAAATTTCACAATTAAATTTCAGCTAATCGGGGATATAACTAAAAATGAAATTGGGAAATAAAAACAAAAATGAAAGTCTTTACTCAGTTGATAAGTTTTCCAAGGAAATAACCAGGTTTTGCAGCAACGATTTCTATGTTAGCATACTGACCGGGCTTGAGATTTGAGCCGCTTATGACTACCGGGCGATAGGCATCTGTCCGGGTGAGGACATCGCCCATTTCGGTGTACTTGGACACAAAGGCTCTGCCTTTCCAGCCTATCATTAACCTTTTGGACTCAAGCTTAATCTGCTCACAGACTTTGTGCAGTTCATGGGAACGCTGGACTGAAATTCTGGAGTCGAGGTTTCGGAAGGAATAAGCTTTTGTGTGCGGGCGAGGGGAGTAGCGGGAGATATTAATTTTTTCCGGGCGGTATTTTTTTACCCATTCGACAGTTTCCCGGAAATCCTCCTCGGTTTCATCACAAAAGCCGACTATTATGTCGGTGAAAAGTGAGAGGTCTTCGAAACGGGCGCGGAATTTTGTAATAATAGTGTCAACAGCATCCATTTTATGCAGGCGGTTCATCTTCTTCAGTACCTGATGAGAAGCAGACTGGATTGGGAGGTGAAGGAGTTTGAAGATCTTGTCTGAATCAAAAGCATCCACAAGGTCATCGAGAATAGGGAGAACCGAAAAGGGGTTCATCATTCCTACCCTGACCTTGAAGTCGCCTGGAATTTCCGAGATCATGCGCAGAAGTTCCGGCAGTTTGATACCCGTATCTATTCCGTACTGACTGTCGTCCTGGGAGGTAAGCCAGATTTCCCTGCAGCCGTCTGCAACTGCAGAACGGATATCCTCAACTATGTCTTCCGGCGAGAAAGAATGAAGTTTTCCTCTTGCATGCTTCACAATGCAGTAGGAGCAGGCGAAGTTGCACCCCTGGGAGATCTGGCAGATGTGAATGTTAGGGTTCGAGCGCTCGCGTGGGACTTTCAGGAAGCCCAGGGGCTCAGAGCTTCGAATTTCAAGGTGTTCTCCTCCGGAAAGCCCCTGATTTTTTCTCTGCTCGATTAGGAAAAGAAGATCTCCGAGTCTGGAAACTGCATTTACGCCTAGAATATGGGCTTCTGGGTTTGCATGGAGAATGTCTTCGAGCTGGACTTCGGGCATGCAGCCTGAAACTATCACTTCTATATTCTTCTCACCCATACTCCGAATTTTGTAGAGAATTTTTTGCTCAGTTGTATATTTAACAGTACAGGAGTTGCAGATATAAACCTCAGCCTGATCGGCAGTACGGGAATTTAGAAGCTTGTGGCCGAGTCTCTCTATGCTAGCTTTCATGATTTCGGCTGATGCCTGGCTTGCCGAACAACCAAAACTTTCAAGATAAATTTTCATACTCTAACTCGAAACATTTTAACTTTGTGTATAGCCTGAAAAACTTGTAACCTGGATTTTGTGTTTCAAAACAGATAAAACTAAAAAGATGAAAAAAATGAAAAAATAAAGGATTACAGGTAGAGGGGAGTTTCCTGCTTATCTTTTATGTAAATACTGTCTGTGAACCTGACAGCTCCCGATGCACCCATAGAAATTGTGTGTACTCTTGCATCCCCGCCGCCGAAAAGGCGGGTTTCGCGCAGGAAATGGCCGGGAGTCACGGCTGTTGCTGAAAAGATTACATCTTTGCCAGGTACAAGCTTGTCGGTATCGAGGATATCGTTAAGTTTCTGAAGAGTAATTCCCATTTTTTCGAGCCTTGGCATTTTTTCTTCTATTTCTTCTTCAATTTTGTCCTGGCTCTTTCCGTTTGCAACCGTTGGCAGAACAAGCCTTGCAATAATCTTTCCACCAAGAATCTTAATTGCAGCTGCCGTTAAAACAGCTTCTCCCGAGCCTCCAGCTCCCATTACCATATGAATTCCTGAGCCTCGGACTGCGGTTGCAACGCCTGGCATGAGGTCTCCATCGCTGATTAACCTTACACGGGCTCCTGCTTCCCGAATCTCGGTTATCTTCTGGGCATGTCTTGGCCTATCAAGGATAACAACCACAAGTTCCTCAATATCCCTTCCAAGGGCTTTTGCAACAATCTCGAGATTGTGCTTGACAGGCGCATCCAGATCAATTTTTTCATCCGGGTGCTCCATCTCGTAACGCACAACGTCCGGCCCGACAACTATTTTGTCCATATATATATCTGGACCGTGGAAAATCCCACCTCTTTCAGCCATAGCCATAACAGCAACTGAACCGGGACTTCCGTCGGCTGTAAGGTTTGTTCCTTCAAGGGGGTCAACTGCTATATCGACTTCAAGGTCTCCTACTCCTGTCCCGACCTGTTCCCCTATATAGAGCATGGGAGCCTCATCCCTTTCTCCTTCTCCGATCTTGATTATGCCTTTCATATCAAGCCTGTTTAGCATCCTTCTCATAGCAGCCACAGCCACCTGGTCAGCAAAACTCTTGTTTCCGCGTCCCATCTGATAAGCTGCGGCAATAGCAGCAGCTTCGGTTACCTGAATAAGTCTGGGTAGCAGCTCACACTCAATAGGTCCTGCACACTCAATCATTTCTTCAACGGTTTTTGGATGAGGTATGATAATCAACTCCCATTTATTACTTCGTGATTATGAGATTTTTTTCAGGCTATTTCCTTTGCCTGTTTTTAATTTTATCTGTTTATTTGATCTCTTAACACAATAGTATATTAATGAATCTATCGGCTGCGTTGGAGACAGATTTTTATCTTATAAAACACTTATCGCAGAAAGCCCTGTAAATAATATAACTTCAACATGTTTTAAAATAAATAATAAAGTTGAAATTGCATTCAACTGACTAAAAGCTTTGCTTTAAAAAGACAACTTAAAAAAATTAAAAAGAACAGATTTAAGACAATAATTGGCTCCGTTTATTTTATTTAATCCTTTATTTAATTCATATTTGAGGGGAAAAACGTGAAAATCCACTGCCTTCAACACCTTAAAAACGAAACCCTGGGGAGCATCGGAACCTGGATTTCCCGGAAAGGATATACACTTACAAAAACTCTTCTTTATGAAGAATCTTTTTTTCCTGGTCCTGAAGAATTTGACCTGCTCCTAATAATGGGGGGCATAATGAGTGTTTATCAGGAAGAAGATTACCCCTGGCTCAAGCCTGAAAAGGAATTTGTAAAAACTGTGATAGGATCAGGCACACCTGTACTTGGAAGCTGTTTTGGGGCACAGATGATTGCTGAGGTACTTGGTGGAAGAGTTACAAAAAACCGATTTAAAGAAATCGGCTGGCACAAGGTCAGATCTCTTCATGGGAAAGACCTGAAGAGTAGCGCAGGTAATATCACATGTTCAGAACTTCCATCCTGCATGTTTCCGGAATTTACTGCTTTTATGTGGCATGGGGATACTTTTGAAATCCCCTCCGGTGCAGTAAGGCTCTTTGAGAGTGATGCCTGTGCTAATCAGGGCTTCGTTTACAATGGAAATATTTTAGGGCTTCAGTTTCATCCTGAAGCTGACAGGCAGTGGGTAAGAAATCTTCTAAATGACTCGGGACATGAGCTGGTTAAAGGAAAGTATATCCAGTCCGAAAAAGAGATTTGGATGCAGGAAAACTATTTTGACGGGTCAAAGGATCTGGCTTTTTCTTTGATGGACTGGTTTGAGAAACAGTGTAAAAAAGAAGGCTAAAGGGTATTTTGAGAACAAGGTTCATTTCTTAGATAATTCATGTTCCTTTTTTTTCTTATCTGATTCCGTTTTTTCTTATTTTGTAAGGTCTGCAAGGGCTACTCTTTCAATCACGAGTTCTGGAATATATTCTTCTCCAGAGGCTTCAATTTCCGCATCTGTAATCCCGAACAAAGAACGAATTCCCCCTTTTTTGAAGTCTGAGTAAGCAAGCAGTTCGGAGCAGGGTTTTTCTTCTATCAGTTTTCTCATTTCAGAGAGGACCAGAATCATACTGTCCATTTTTCCAAGCAGTACAAAAACAGCATTATTTTCCCCTTCATGCAGCCCTATAGAAAAACTTCTTTCAATCTGCCTTTCTCCTGCTGCATAGCGCATAATCTCGATTCCCTGATCTTTTGCTATATTTCTGCCTGTAGCAATTGCCCGAAGAGCCTTTCCTGCTGCAAAGTGAATATGTCTTTCGCCTGCTATCAGGTCAGCGTTCAAGCCCTGAATGATGACTTCATTCTCGGACGCTATAGAATTTACGGATTTCAGAAAATCGGAAAGATTCGGGATCCGTACAGTTCCGCAGATAATCTGGATTTCCCTTTGCATTTCCATACTCAAGCCATAGAGCAGTTTTCACAATAAGGATTTCGGTCGCAGGAGAAAATTAGTTAACATTGTTGTTTAAAATTCATAAGGATTGATTCAATTTTCTCTACTTAAGAAGATTTGAGCAAGTAAAAATAAGGAGATGTAAAATAAGAAGATAGAGAAAAATAAGAGATAAAAGAAAAGCCGAGAAGTCTCAAAAAGGGCTATGAATTACCAAACATTTGAGAACAACCTCAACCACAATCAACCCGAGCACTACAATGGAAAAAAGAATCAAAAGGTTGAGGATGATCTGGCCAATTCTTGTGCGAACCGTCCTCAGTTCATACATCCAGATTCCCATGTATAAATATAAATGGGACGATATATATATATTTGGAAACTTGTATGGATAATTAAAATTAGTAATTCGCAGATGCCCCTCCTATTTCTTACATTTCAAATCTTAGAAATGCTCTTATTGCCGATATAGATATTCGCATAGTAAATGCTCCATCACATCCATTCTCTTTATCTGATAGCACATTCTTATGGATTAACTAATTCAATTACTATATTGCAAGTATTGCCAGAATCATCTATCAATTTTTATTAAACCAACTTAATTAATAACACACTTTTTTCTATTTCGAGTTGAGATTCATTAAACTGGAATGGTAGCTTTCAAGCAGAAAAACAAAGTGGTGTAAACTTTAACCCATTTCTTTATTGAATAAGTTGTGGCTTTTTTATAAATCTTTTATTTATATGAAATTCTTAATTATATTTCTACTACTAATATTATTAGTATTATTAGTATTATTAATATTATTATATTCTTTGAAGAATAATAACCTGGAGATACAATTTGAAATAACTTCCTGTTTGCATAGATCTGACGCATAAGGTGGAGATTGAATAATTTACCAGCAATTACTCCCTCTGAAATGAATCTGGGATGAGTAGTAAGATGATATTTATGCAG
Source organism: uncultured Methanosarcinales archaeon (assembly GCA_964560735.1). Lineage (GTDB taxonomy): Archaea > Halobacteriota > Methanosarcinia > Methanosarcinales > Methanosarcinaceae > Methanosarcina. The sequence goes on from CAZLNG010000011.1 coordinate 27,746, forward strand.
CACATCTGCCAACAGAAAGTGAATCAAAAAACCAAATAAAAATTGTATCTACATATGAGATAATTTTGGAGTGAGGGAAATGGGAAAACAAACATTTGACAAAACAAAAAAGATATTTTGTATTTTCACGGTAATCTTTTTTGTAGCTTCAATTACAGCTGCATCAGTAAGCGCAGCTCCTGCCAATAACGGTGGAGCTGGAGGGGACAAAGGCGGTTGGAAAGAAGGTTGGAAAGACGGAAAAGACAATGACGGTTGGAAAGACGGAAAAGGTAAAGACGGTTGGAAAGACGGAGGTCGCCACCGTGGGCATCGTTACTGGCACTGTTACCGTGGGCATTGGGAATGGCGCCACGGACACCGCTACTGGTACTGTGACTACGGGCGCTGGGAGTGGCGCTGGGGCCGCCGCTAATAAAAAAGCTATATAGGTAAAATAATAACGATTTGTTCATATATCTTAGTCGGAATACAAAAGTCCTCGGTCAGATTACAGAAGCAGTAGACTTTCAATCTCATTAAAATCTAAATTGTATTGAAGGCATTTTCCTGATTGGACTTGTGCAATTGAGAAGCAAAAAAGCATACAAAGCGCATATATGTCTTAAATATTTTATTTAGATCCTTTGCGATCTTATGCTATTATTTTCTCAGTTAAACTGCGTAAGTCCCAGGAATTTTTTTAAATATAGCTATAAATCCTACATTCCGCAGTATTTTTTTAAAAGCCAATATATTTTCTGATAGCGTTTTCAGCACTTATCAAATAATAGAGAATTTACCCAAAAATCGGTGAAAAATTAAATGCTATCTTTTTTTGGCCCATAACTTCACCATCTATCTGTTTTGAACTCCTGCACGGAAGCCTAAAAATTTATGTTAAATTGGAAATCGATAGCAGAAAAAATTGTGAATATACAAATTTTACTGCGGAAAGTGGGATTGATTACTGTCAATACTCTTTTGTCACTCCTTTTTGATCGCTTTCTTCAATCACCTTGACAAAATGCCTGTCTGAGAGATCTTCTTTTCCGGACCAGAAAATTGCTTTATGGTACTTCCAGACATCCGGATCAAATTCAAGGATCCCTACATGGACTATGAGTTCAAAAACAAACCAGTAGGCTGCAAGCAGATGCAATAAACGGATTAGCCCTAAAGCATTCATATTAAGTGGAGATGCAATATACCAGAATACAGAGAGAATCCATTGTGAGATTGGAAGTCCAAAGGGACTCCACGTGAGACTGTAAAGCACCGCTCCTGTAATTGCTATCAGGAGAATTGCCATGCTTTCAAAAATAATCAAAAGTTTGAGCCCGGGATGAATTTTTGTTACGTAATGTTCCTCATCCCTGTCATAGATTGTAAAAGCCGAATACCTTCCTTTCCCAAAAAAATTCTTGATAATATCAATAAGACGTTCTGCATCGGCTTTCCCAAACATATAAGACTCCGTGAAATGGTTTATCCTATCCTTGGCACTGCATCTTTCTCCTTTGCAGGAAAAGATATTGTAAGGGACCAGAATCCAGTTCGCTACAAGAAAAAAGGGTACAGCAATCAAGTGCAGAGCTCTGGCTGTATCAAAAGACATGAAATCCCAGCCGGCATATATTTTGAACCCTGTAATAAGAAGGGTAAACATGGCAACAAGATGCACAAGATGAGTAAGCCGTTCAAGCCAGTTATAACGTATAACTATTAATCTTCCGGACGCAGGTCTTTCAGCGGATCGTACCATGTTTCGAATCTCCTTTAATATATCCTTATAGTTGAATCCGGGTGCTTTCCTGTTCTATCAATGGTATGAACTGCACATGCAAGGCAGGGGTCATAGGAGCGAACAGTATGTAGAATTCCTAAAGGATTCGTATAATCTACTCCCAGGGCGTTTTCTGCAGCCGAAATTTTAGTGCCTATCAGCGCCTGCTCTACAGGGCTTGGAATATCCTGTGAGTTTCTTGGGGCAAGGTTCCAGGTGCTTGGAACCACAGCCTGATACAGGGTTACCATAGAATCCGGTCCTGTGGCAATCCAGTGTCCGAGAGCACCCCTTGGGGCTTCCCATAAACCCATTCCCTGTGAATCCTTTGCCATGGAAAGCTCGGTATGTACTGCAACCTTGCCCCCTGCCTCCAGATCCTGCAAAATCCATTTCTGCAATTCAGGCATCACTACAAGAATTTCCTGCATCCTCGCAACCATGCGGGTATAGTTGTTTACAGGAGAGTAACCGTTGTCCTGAAAAGCTTTCGCCAATCCGGTGGTAAGAGGTTCTCCCATAATCAGAAGGCGGGCAAGAGGTCCGACCTCACATGGAATCCCACCGTAATGAGGGGCCTTTGCCCACGAGTAACGGCTTTTAGAACCTCCTGTGTAATCGATTTCTTCAGGATTTTCTTCGGGAGCTGTTACCCCATTCCAGGGAGATCTGTCTTCTTCCTCGTCAATGTAAAAGGAATGAGTAGTGCTTTCGGCAATCTTATTGTAGTCAAATTTTTCGAGTTTAAGGTTCCCGTCCATATATCCTGAGGGAATAACTCTGCTGTCTGCAGGACTTGTAGGGTCGTATCCATCTCCTTTCTCAGGCTTGAAGAAAACTCCGTAAGAAAGAAAACCGATCTTAGCAGGATCAGGATAAACTCCTGCACGGTCCATCTTCATACTGATGGGCAGGCCAAGTAGCTTTTCTCCGACAAGTTCCGAGCCGAAAGCTGCAAATAGGGGGACGTCTCCCCAGCCTGAAGAGTGAGAAAAATCATTGTTGTTCAGGGAATTATTGAGAAGTTCCTGAAGGTGTTCAAGTACGAAATTGACCGCTTTTTCAGGAGAAGAAGCTCTGTAAGTATTTTCAATCCAGGTCTCAGGAGAAACTCCAAGAGTGAATGTTTCAACAAACTTTGCGGTCTTCGAAACATAATCTGCAAGCTGCTGAATATCTGCAACATTTGGAGAATAAACCACTCCTCCTACGTGTTGTAAGACAGCATGAGGCATCTTGCCCGCAACAAGAGCAATTCCGGCATGCAGGCGACGCAGTTCACCTATAGCTCCAAGATATGAAGAACCGGCAGGGGAACGGATTCCGTTAGACTGATTTATTATAGGCATGAAACGTCCTGCTAACTCTTTCCATACCGCGTTTCCGGTATCTCCGTGTTGCATCAGAATTTCGTGGTACGCTGGATTTGCAAGGTCCGGCCCCCAGAGGACATATATATGGGCTGCATGACTGGCTATGAAATTCATTCCCTGATGGATATTTCGCATCACAAGAGCATTTTTCGGGACTTCATCCGCAACCCCAAAAAGTTCATCCGAAGCATTTGCTGCAGCTATGCTGTGACAAACCGGACAGACTCCACATATTCTTTGAGTCAGAAGAGCTGCATCCCTGGGATCTTGCTTTTGAAGAAGTCTCTCAAAACCTCGAAAGAGCAGACCATTGCTCTGGGCGTCAGTAATTACGCCTTCCTCATTGACCTCGGTATTTACTCTGTAATGCCCTTCAATTCTTGAAAGCGGGTCTACAGTCACCTGTACCATTATTTCTCGCCTCCTGTTTTCTCTGGAGCACTTTCTTCAACAGCTCCTTCTTTTTCCTCAGGCTTTTTCAAAACAGTCCTTCTTATGGCGTGGGCACCTGCAGCAAGGAGTGCCCCTCCTATTGCCACACCTGCTATGGTATCAAGATTCGTACCTACAATGCCCTCATCTTCAATCTCCACGAAAAAGGGCCTGGTACTGTCCGGAAAACCTGGCTGTACGCAGCCAATACATGGAGAGCCTGCCTGCGGACAGAGATTGCGATGGCCGTTCCAGCGGCGAGTAGCACAGTCTGCGTGAGAATAGGGTCCTTTGCATCCAAGTTTCCAGAGGCATTTTTCTCCACCAACTGTCGTGTCAAACTCTCCACGGTCATAGTATCCACGACGAGGGCAGTTATCATGCACTGTGTGGTCTGGGGGAAAGAAAACTTTCGGACGGTTCCATTGATCCAGAACATAAGGCAAATCGTCAGGAACCTTTATTTTTCCCAGGACAACTGCTCCTATTGTCAGAAATACCCAGTCCGGGTGAGCAGGACAACCATTAATATTAATTACAGGTTTATCGATGCCAAGCAGTTCTATAATTCCTTTTGAAGAGTCTTCCATAGTAAAAGCAATACCACGGTGGTCCATAAGTTCAGCTACATCGCTCTCAGCGGCATTTACTCCACTATGGGTTGCACACTGTCCGATTGCAACAATTGCAGAAGCGTTTCTCGCAACTTTTTCATAGATTTCTTTATATGGCCTTCCCCCAATTACCAGATACTTTCCTGTACCTGCAGGACCGTTTGGAACCCCTCCCTCGGAAACAAGAACATAACCTTTTTCTTTTTCCAGAATCTCTTCAAGTAAAATTTCAGAGTTCAGCTCACTGGTATTTGCAAGTTTCCCATCTACAAAAATTCCCTGCTGCATCATCAGGACTTCCTGGTAGAGCAGGTTGAGATTATAGAGCTGAAGGAAATCCACAATGTCAGGAGATTCTCCATCCAGCATTGATACGGTACAACCAGTACACTCTACTCCATGGAGCCATACCACTTTAGTTTCTGCAAGCTCAAGGGCTTTTACTAAATCACTTTTATACGTTTGTAAAAATAATGAGGCTCCCAATACCCCGACAGCCTTTATAAAAGTCCGTCTATCCATTTTCATAAAATCAAGATTTTTGAACTTTTCAAGTAGTTCTTCATTACTCGTTCCACTTCCCCCACTGCCGTAAATACTTTTATATAGAGATATATATAAGATATATTCCAATATATTAAAGACTATCACAATCTCCTGTGACCTGCCTCTAAATAAATTCCTATAATTTTTAGTTCTTATTAAGGTGGTCTAATTTTCTATTACTAATAAAATGGGTTTTTTATATAAATTTATATATTTTAACCTCCTTCTTTATTTATCTGAATTTTAAGGCTATAGAGTCTTATTACAGGATCTTGATAGTAAAAGCTGAATATTTTAAGCAGGGAAAAGTAGGCAGCAAAATACGGGGTGTAAGATATGGCTATTGGGGACAGTCATGATTTGAAATCTTCCAGATTTGCAGGCGATGAGGTTTTGGAGGCCTGTTACGACAACAAAAGAGTGCTTCAAAGAGGAGACAGCGGTTCTGCAGTACAGAAAGTTCAGCAGGCTTTAATTGTTCTGGGTATTCCTGTTCCAAGAGTAGGAGCCAACGGTATCTTTGGCGATGAAACCGAACTGGCTGTCAGAAGCTACCAGGAGGCACGCGGGCTCAGGGTTGATGGTGTAATAGGAGCGATTACTATAAGGAGTCTGGACGAAGAATTTCTTACAGGCGTACGGGAAACTTTAGGAGTACCATTATCAGAACCATATGTTTCGGAAGTTCCAAGTCCATTAGTACCTGAGTCTCCAGTTAAGTCACCAAGGATGTCTCCAGTTTCGCCACCAGAAGCACCTGAAGCTCCGACAATTAAGGCACCAAGAGCTCCTCATGTAGAGAGACCCTCCGTAAAAATACCTCAACCTCCAGTTATACCGGTAGCGGAACCTCCAATATTGACAACACAGACAGTTCCTCCTGATCAAAGGCTGCCTCGTATATCGGAAATGATAACTCCACCTGTGGCTCCACATCTTCTGACCGATAGAGAGGGACGCAAATTCCATTCTGCGGGAACATGGAGAGGGGACATTTCTTTCGAAGCCGAAGCTGGAAAATCAATACGTATTGAAATAAGTAATCCAGGTGACAGTGAAACTAAAATCCAGATAAAGGTAAACACTGGAGAAGTAGCAGATGTCGTACTTAAGCCTCAAGCTATTGTTGATTTAGAGTTCTCTATGGCATATAAAGAACCTTTTCTCTGGAGATTCTACGTTGAGACAGACCGAAAAGATAGTTTAGTTAACTGGAGACTCTACAGCAACTGGGTCCCAGGAGAGCCCGAATAACCTGTAAAAGAACGGCTACATTAAATGTAAAAAGAAGCGAACTGCGAATTTATAGACTGTGCGATGTACAGAGATCTGTGTTGAATTTAGATTTGTGATCTCTACATCATTCATTTTTTGTTTTCTGGATTTTTACTCCAGGTTCTAATTTTGGCTTCAGATCAGTTTCGACTTGTATTCAAAAGTAGTATGTATTTTTTCTCCTTCCAGAAAGTTTTTCAATATACCTGAATGGTTTTTCACTCATGGGTTTGTTTAAAAAAACTTTTTTAAGATGCATACTCTTCAGAGGAGAAGATCTGGATAATAAAATCAATAATTTCAATAAAATCCATATTTATTCAACAAAACAGAAACTAAAATAAAGCACTAAATAAAGTAGCAAGAAATAAAAATGATTAAAGTGAGAATGAAATCTCTTCTCTAATCAGGTTTATAGCTTTATCTGCACCCTCAAGAACTTCTGGACTTATCTCCAGGCTAGCTTCAGTGATTATGGTTCCGATTTCTATTCCTATGACCACAATTTCCGGTAAAGGCTGAATATGTTCTCCTATCATCAATACATCTTTAATGGTCAGATCGTGCACTGAGACGAGGGGATGAAACTCAGCACCTTGTAGAAGATCTTTTCCTTCAATGCGGTGCACAGAACCAAGAGGGCTATCTGCTAAAACAGCATCAACTATAATGACCTTTCTGGCACCTTCGATAAGATTCAGGAGGTCAAGTCCGCAGACTCCTGCGTCTATAATATCAATATCTTTGAGGTCTTTAAGTTCGGTTTTGTGAAGAGCCTCAATGACTTTGAGGCCGACACCATCGTTTCCCATTAATGGGCTTCCGCATCCCAGGATACGGACTGGAGCATGTAATATAGACATATTTTCACTTGATTAAAAAAGGTTTACAGGTTTTTCGAATATGCCTATATTACCTTTTCCAGTTAAGATTTTCCTTTACAGATTTTTAATGTTTATGCTGCTTGTGTTCCTTATGAGCATCAAACCTTGAATATTTCTCTACATACTCTGAATAGTGAGTGTCTGAGAGGTCTTCTTTTCCTGTCAAGAAGATGGCTTTGTAGTACTTCCAGACATGAGGGTCAAACTCAAGGATACCCACATGCACAACCAGTTCAAAGATAAACCAGTAAGTCATCAGCAGGTGAAGGATCCTGTAGAACTGAATAGAAGTCAAATCGAATAAAGGCGCAATCAGGCCTCCAATCGAAAGAATCCATGACCCTATTGGCAGGCCGAAGAGTGACCAGTCAAGCTTGTATAGCACAATGCCTGAAACCGCAATCAAGAAGATGGCTGTGCCTTCAAGCACAATCAGGATCTTCATTACGGGGTGAAGTTTGGTCTCGTAGTGGCCTTTTTCTTCGTCATATATAGAAAATGCAGGATATCTGCCTTTCCTGAAGAAATTCTTAATTATACCGCCAAGGCGAGTTGCATCTTTAGGACCAAAAACATAGTGGTCCGTAAAGTGAGATATTTTTCCCATAAACCCGTGGCCTTCGGAAAAAATGTTGTACGGGATAAGGATCCAGTTCACAGCAAGCAGGAACGGGACCATTATCATGTGAAGGGCGCGGGCAGTATGGAAACTCATAAAGTCCCATCCAGCGTAGATCTTCAACCCGGTGATGATGAGCACTATCATCGCAATGGCATGGACGGTATGAGCTATCCTGTCAGTTACTGTATAGCGCTCAACAACCATTGACCGGTTGTTGTTAGATTTCATTGTGGGTCATCTCCTTGTACTATACTTAGAGTATTCTTAGAGTATTTGGAGCGCGTTTCCCAGTCAGGTCAATGGTGTGGACTGCACATGAGATACAGGGATCATAGGACCTGCCCATATGGAAGATGCCAATTGGATTCGTATAATCAACATCTCCGACCGGGTTGATTTTTGAACCAATGAGAGACTGTTCGAGCGGACCGGGGATGCCATTGCTGTCTCTTGGGGACATTAGCCAGGTACCCGGAACTATACACTGATAATTGGAAACCTTTCCATCGCTGCCAGCAGATATCCAGTGACCAAGAGCTCCACGAGGTGCTTCCCATAGACCCATTCCCTGGTTATTCTTAGCTGCATTAAAGTCAAGAGGCACGGAAATCTTTCCTCCAGGCGTGTAGTCAACTGTTACCCAGTTGAGAAGTTCATACGCGAGAATTGCCATTTCCTGCATACGAGCCAGCATTCTGGTGTAAACGTTAGCTGCAGAGTAGCCTTTCTCATTGAAGGTCAGAGCCAGGCCGGTTACGAGAGGCTCTTTTATTGCAAGCATGCGTGCAAGAGGCCCGACTTCACCCGGAATTCCGTCATATCTCGGAGCCTTATCCCAGCTGTACTGGCTATCCGAACCTCCTGTGAAGGCGATTTTATCTGGATTCGTAAACGGAACGGTTTCACCTTTAGCTGGCTCAAGATCGTTGGCACTGTTCTCATAGAAGGAGTGGGCAGTACTCTCCGTAATCTTGTCCGGATCAAATTTAAGATATTCGAGCTTTCCTGATACCACACCTGAGGTGAAAACACGGTCTCCTTCCGGGCTCCTCGGGTCGTACCCATCTTTGGGCTTGTAGTATCCACCATATGAAACGAAGCAGATCTTTGAAGGGTCTTTATACCCACCGATTGTATCATGTTTAATGCTTGCTGGAAGGCCAAGCAGAGTTTCTCCTACAAGCTCGGAACCAAAAGCTGCATAGAATTCCACATCTCCCCAACCTGCTTCTTTGGAGAAGTCGTTGGAAGTGGTTGCCTTGTCAACAAGTCCCTGGAGGTGCTCAGTAACAAAGCTTACTGCTTTTTGAGGAGAGCTTGCCTTATAGGTATTTTCGATCCAGGTATTGAAATCAACTTTCAGAGTATGTTTGGATACGAAGTCCATTACCTGCAGATAGTAAGAGGAAAGTTTGGTTACATCTGCGACAGTAGCCGGGTAGGTATATCCACCTGGATAAAGGGATGAAGGACCGGGCATTCTGCCGGCAATAAGGGCAATAGCCTCCTGAAGGCGTTTCTTTTCTGGAATTGCTGCAAGATAGGAGCTTCCCACAGGTACAGGTGCGCCATCCATCTTGTAGCTGATTGGGGCAAATCTTCCAACCATCTCATTCCAGACTGCGGTTCCTGTGTCGCCTAATGGTGTAAGGACCTTTTTGTATGCCGGGTTTGCAAGGTCAGGACCAAAGAGGACATATATATGAGTTGCATGGCTTGCAACCATGTTCAGGCCCTGGAAAATGTTCCTCATTACAAGGGCATCTTTTGGAACGGATTCAGCTACACCATAAAGATCGTCAAGAGCATTTGTGGCTGTCAATCCATGAGCAAGAGGACAGACCCCACAAATTCTCTGGGTAAGAAAAGCAGCGTCTCTTGGGTCCTGGTTCTGCAGAATGCGTTCAAAACCCCTGAATATAAGGGAAGATGACTGGGCATCGGTAATAACACCGTTAGCATCTACTTCAGTGGATATGCGCTGGTGACCTTCAATTCTGGTTAAGGGATCAACTGTAACGTTTACCATTTTTCACTCACTCTCCTTTTCCCATTCTCCTAACAGCATGCACACCTGCAGCAACTGCAGCTGCACCAACTGCAACTTTAGCAACTGTATCAATGTTTGCTCCGGCAATTCCTACATCTTCACGTTCAACATACAGGGGCCTTGAAGAGTCAGGGAAACCAGGATCCACACAGTTAATGCAGGGGCCGCCTGCCTGGGTACACATGCTCACAGAACCATTCCATTTACGAATTGCACAATCTGCATGTGCGTAGGGAGCCTTACATCCTAACTTCCACAAGCATTTTTCTCCACCAACCTCTGTATCGAATTCTCCACGGTCATAATATCCGCGGCGTGGGCAGTTCTCATGAATTGTGTGGTCTGGAGGGAAGAAGACCATTGGTCTGCCGTATTCGTCCAGAGCGGCTGGCAGGTCGTCAGGGACCTTGATCTTTCCAAGAATTACTGCGCCCAATGTGAGGAGGATCCAGTCAGGGTGAGCCGGACATCCGGGAATGTTAATTACTGGCTTATCGATGCCAAGTTCCTTAAGCATGCCTTTTGTTTCGTCGGTCTTTTTGAAAGCAACTCCTCTGTAGTCTGTGTCCTTTTCAACTTCGCTGTCTGCAGAGGTAATTCCTCCCCAGCAGGCACAGGCTCCGACTGCAACGATAGCTGCGGCATTCTTTGCAGCTTCTCCGAGGGTTTCCTTGAAAGTCTTGTTTCCAATAACCAGGTAGCGTCCTGAACCATCCGGACCGTTTGGAATTGAGCCTTCAACGACCAGGATGTAGTTACCTTCTTTATAAGTCTCTTCAAGGAGGATCTCGGAGTTAAGCTCTGAGGTGTTTACAAGCTTACCATCATTCCAGATTCCCTGCTGTGCACAAATAGTCTCATGGAAAACAAGGTTGACATTGAGTTTGGTAAGGGCCTGTACAAGGTCAGGGTTTCCTCCATTCAGCACGGATTCAGAGCAGCCAGTGCATTCGGAACCATGTAACCAGACAAGTTTTGTCTCTGCAAACTCAAGACCTTTCACAATATCAGTCTTGTAATTGGCCAGGAATGCAGTTGCTCCAATCGTACCTACTACTTTCATGAAGGTGCGGCGATCCATTTTTAAGAAGTCCACACTATCCAGTGTACGGACAAGATTTGTTGTTCCAGTACTCATCTACTACCACATCTTAATTTTACCCAAGTTTATATACTAAGAAAATTTTAATTATATGCTCATATAATTATATAAAAGTACGTATAAATTTGTCACTAATGTTTTCAATGAGGGAATAGTATTTAAGGTTTTTTACTTGAGATGATAAATATATTAGTTGGGCAAGGAAATTCAAATCATAACATGACTATTATAAAAATATACTAATATTCATGATGTGCGGTAATGTACTTCAAGGCTCTATGTGATACATCTCTCAATGGTCTGGAAATGTAAAAAAGAAAATAATTTAGGAGTCATGTTGATTTTAGAAATCAATCCGTGTTCATAATATTGAGCTACATCCAGAATTTCATTTTAGTTATTAGAAGGTACATACATATGAGATAATTTAGACAAACTTTCGGGATGCGTATAAATAATTAATGGATCCAGATAAAGTTCTATAAAGCCGGAGAATCATATGAAATAAATAAAAACAATTTATGTGATTCCCATTCTGAGTACCTATATTTAAATATTTTTTTTAAGTTTGCTGAATAAATAAAACTGTTAGTAATACATATTCAAACTTATTTTATTATATATATTTTCGATTTAAGCATAATTATTTTTTTCGACTCCGTTTAAACCATTTTTTAACTTGCTCTCAAGCTCTTTAGTAATCATTTTAAAATTCTTTTGACAAGAGAAAAAAACAAAAAGATTATAAAATAGAACTTTAAAATTGAAAAAAAGTAACTTTTCCATGGATTTATCTCAAAAACCAAGAGTCTAGTTTTTATTTATAAGATCTGTGTTTTTCTATTAGCAGTAACAGAGTAAGAAAGAAAGCAGTAAAATCCAGCTGGAGATTGGGAGGGGAAACATAATTATAAAGAAAGTAATATATATTATTAAGAAAGTAATAAACAGGTAAATTTTAAAATTGCGAATCTTAATTAAAATGTAATGCATGAGAATTGGGATGGAGATTTTTCATCCGCACTGAAAATAAAAATCAAGAGGCTTTTTGCCTGTTTGAGGTCTTAAAAAGATACTACCTTAAGTTGCTAAAAATAATTCCTTTCAATAATTTCTGTAAAAATAAGTAATAATTTCTTTGATTAATCAGAATTTGGAATTAATCTTTTATATTTATCATAAATTGACTATATTTTGAAAAAAAATCTTATAGAGGTAACATGTGTATCGCTATTCCTGGAAAAATTAAGGCTATTGTGAGTGAAAACATTGCGACTGTAGACATGGGTGGGGTCTGTAGAAATGTAAATATGGACCTTCTGGGAGGTGCAACTGAATCCATGATCGGAAAACATGTCCTTGTCCATGTTGGATATGCAATATCCGAGATCTCAGAAGAAGAAAGTGAAGAAACAATGCGCCTTCTCAGGATAATGGCTGGTCTTGATGAGCCGGATTCCCTTGAAAGTTGATCTCCCTGATGCGGACGTTGATATCAATGGAAAACGGGAATTCTGTTTCAAAACCAGCTGTTCCGGAACTCGAAAAAAAGCTCCTGGAGAGAATAAAGGACTCGAAGGTAGCGCTTCGAATAATGCATGTCTGTGGAACGCACGAGAGAACTATAGCAAAATACGGGCTTAGAAGTGTACTTCCGGAGAAAATAGAAGTAATAAGCGGTCCTGGCTGTCCGGTCTGTGTCACTCCTGAAGAAGATGTTAATATTGCAATTGCCCTCGCTAAAAGCGGAGCCACTGTTGTTACTTTTGGAGATATGATGCGGGTTCCCGGTTCAGCAGAAAGCTTGCTGGACGCAAAGTCCGAAGGGGCAGATGTGAGGATGGTCTATAGTATTGATGATGCAATTGCCCTTGCAGAAAAAAAGCCAGATCTTGAAATTGTTTTTTTCGGGATTGGTTTTGAAACTACAGTTCCTGCAAATGCGGCAGCTCTCCTGAGAAATACTCCCGAAAACTTCAGCCTCCTTGCCTCTCAGAAGCAAACTCCTCCTGCAATTAACCTTCTTGCCAGTGACGCAAACGTTGATGCTTTTATAGCTCCTGGGCATGTGGCAACCATAATTGGTACAAAACCTTTTGAACCTCTTGCCGAAAAGGGTTTCCCTGTTGTTGTAAGCGGGTTTGAGGCAAAAGATATCCTCCTTGGAATAAATCTGCTTCAGGTGCAGATAGAGGAAGGAGTATCAAGAGTGGATAATGGCTACCCAAGAGCTGTAAAACCTGAAGGAAACGAAATTGCTCTGAAAATAATGGACAGGGTATTCGAGACTTCTGATTCTGAGTGGAGAGGTATTGGAAGAATAGGGGCTTCAGGGCTGGTACTCAGGAAAGAGTTTGAAGAAAAGGATGCATCAAAGAAGCATGAAGATCTTTACGCCTCTGCCCTTGAAGAAGTTAGAAAGAAAGCCGAAAGTAAAGATAAAAAGCGCTGTATCTGTGCAGCCATTCTTACTGGAAAAGCAAAACCCCCTCAATGCCCGAATTTTGGTAAGGACTGTACCCCAAAGAGTCCCTCAGGCCCCTGTATGGTAAGCCAGGAAGGAATGTGCTACAACTGGTTCAGATACTCCAGAGAGGGAGGCGGCAGGCTTGCATGAACTCTCCATTGCCTGTGAGATCTTCGAGCAGGTGATAGCTACTGCTAAAGCCCATGAGGCCACGGAAGTCAAGCATGTAACCCTTCAGATGGGAAGGTTAAGCCATACAAATCCCGAACAATTGAGCTTCTGCTTCAAGACTATTGCAGAGGGAAGCATTGCCGAAGGTGCGGATTTTATTGTAGAAATGGTGCCTCCATCTCTTGAATGCGAGTGCGGATACACAGGACCCGTAGACGAAGAACAGATACGAGAAAATAGTGGACTCAAAAGTGAACTTCTCGCTTATGTCGCAGCTATGGATTGCCCTATCTGCGGGAAGCCGGCAAATCTGACAGGCGGCAGGGAACTGATAATCAAAAGTATCGAAATTGAAACAGAAGAAGATCGAACCGCAGATAGTAATAACAATAATTGATTCCTCAAGTGATGTTTATGTTGATGCATGTAATCCATATGGGACACGATGTCTACAAAGCAAATGATAAAATTGCTGAAAAAAACAGAAAGAAACTTGACAAGCATCAGGTTTTCTCAGTAAATGTCATGGGAGCAATAGGCTCAGGGAAGACAACTCTGATAGAGGAGGCGATCAAACACCTCAGCGAGAAATACAGAATAGCTGTGATTGCAGGAGATGTGATCGCAGAAATGGATGCTTCTCGTTTCATAAAACTCGGAGTGCCCACAATTCCTGTAAATACGGGAAAAGAGTGCCATCTGGATGCAAAGCTGGTGGAAAAGGCGCTTGATGAAATAGATCTTGATAGCACCGATCTCCTGCTTATTGAAAACGTAGGCAACCTTATTTGTCCTGTTGACTTTAAACTTGGGGAACACCTGAGGATTGTAATCGTGAGTGTGACAGAGGGAGACGACATTATCCTGAAGCACCCGATGATTTTCAAGACTGCAGAGCTTGCAATCATAAATAAAGTTGACATTGCGCATGCAGTTGATGTTAATGCTGAAAAAATGCGAGAAGATATTCTCTCCTTAAACCCAAATGTGCCGGTTCTCCTGACTTCAAAGCACGACTGGGAAAGTCTGGAAACCTGGATTGGTTTCATCGAACTTGGCCTCAAAAATGCACAGAAAGAACAGTAGGATCTATCTGTAGATCGATCTAATCGAATTTAAAGCGGACAAAAGGAATCTTAGATGAAACCCAATACCATTTCTCTTGAGCATGGTGCAGGCGGAGAGGCCATGCAGGCACTTATAGGAGAGATAATTCTTAAAAACTTCCGCAATAAAAGTGCAGGTTCGGTTGGGCTTGAGAGCCTTGATGATGGGTCCACTGTCAGGCTTGAGAACTTTAATCCCGGATCGGAACTCGTGCTAACCACTGATAGCCATGTGATTACACCTGCCTTTTTTCCTGATACGAACATAGGAAGGCTTGCAGTTGCAGGCACAGTCAATGACCTTACAGTTATGGGAGCAAGGCCGCTTGCTCTTACCTGTGCGGTTATAGTCCCTGAAGGTTTTCCGCTGCAGGAATTCGAAGAAATAATTAAAACAATGGATCAGACAGCTGCGGAAGTTGGTGTACCTATAATTACAGGAGACACAAAGACCGTAGAAAAAGCTGCTCTTGATTCAATTATTCTGAATACTGCAGGCCTGGGCATTACGGATAGCCCTGTAAGGGATTCAGGCCTTAAACCCGGGGATAAAATCCTTGTTACAGGCACTATAGGCGATCATGGGATTTCTCTTATGGCTCACAGGGAAGGCTTTGACTTCGATACCGACCTGGTCTCGGATTCAGCTCCCCTCTGGAAACTCATAGAACCGGTTCTGAAGCTCAGAACTCCTGAAGGAGAACCTGTCATTACGGCAATGAAAGACCCAACACGCGGAGGGCTTGCCAACTCTCTCAATGAAATGGCAGCAAAATCAGGAGCAGGTATTTTCATAGAAGAAGATTGGATTCCTTTCAAGCCGGCAGTTTCTGCGGCATGTGAAATGCTCGGCCTTGACCCTCTGGAAGTTGCAAACGAAGGAAAGGCAGTTATCGGAGTCAAATCCGGCTTTGAAGAAGAAGTCCTTTCTATCCTCAGGCAACATCCTTACGGTAAAAATGCCGCCGTTATAGGAGAAGTTACTGAGGATAATAAAGGAGAGGTAATTCTCAGAAACCGCTTTGGTGGCATGCGTTATGTGGATACACCTGCCGGAGACCCGATCCCAAGGGTTTGTTAAAAAAGAAAGTATTCAACAATAATTTTTTAATTTATCTTCTTTCTCTTTTTTCATTTGATTTATTTTCCTATTTTTCACTTTAGTTTTAATTTGATGTTTTTGTACCGATTTTGTTACTCTTTCCTGTGTTTCATTTTTAATTTTATATTTATAACCTGCTTTATTTTGTGTTATCTTTTGCTTCAGCATACCTGTAGAATAAGTTTTTTGAAGTAAAATGTCTCAAATAGCAGTGTAGCTGATTATTAATGCAGGTGTGGCCCTCTTTCATGGAGTTTATCAATCATGTCTGAGGAAATAAATAAAAAATAAGTAGAGACTAAATAAAAAACGATTTAGAAGAAGGAGAGAAAATTATGATAATGAATTTTAAAGGTAAAAGACCGAAAATTTCAGAAACGGCTTTTATTGCAGATTCTGCTAGTGTGATAGGGAATGTTGAGATTGGAGATTTTTCAAGTGTATGGTTCAGTGCCGTTATTCGGGGAGATCGAAATAAAATAAAAATAGGAGACAGGACAAGCATTCAGGATAATGTGGTAATTCATGCAGATCCTGGGAATGGAGTTGAGATTGGGGATGGAGTGAGTGTTGGGCATGGAGCTGTGCTTCACGGGTGTAAAATAGAGAGCAACGTGCTTATTGGGATGAATTCTACCATATTAAATGGAGCTGAGATTGGAAAAAATTCCATAGTGGGCGCAAATGCATTGATTTCTGCAGGTAAGAAATTTCCTGAGAACAGCCTGATTATTGGAGTTCCGGCAAGTATAAAGAGAGAAACAGAAGAATCGGAAATTGAAGCCATAGCAGAAAACGCTGCAGAGTATGTAGAGTTTGTCAAAGAATACAGAGAAGAAATGAGAATACACAAGTTCAGTGAAGAGATGAGTCGTTAAACAAATCATGATTTCAATATATTACAATTTTTCTCTTTTGAACGTAAATTCTTTGTTATTATTCTTGTTATGTTATGAGCCTAACTGGTATTAAGTTATTTTTATTAAGATTTTAAAAAAGCTATTTTTGTAGGAGAAAGGTAAGGAGTAAACCCTTTCCCCTACAATGGAGGCTGATCATTTGTACCCTACAGAAAAATATGCCAGAATTTCTGAATATCTTTTTTATTCAGATGATATATATTATGTATGATATGTATTTAACTCTTTCGCTTTAATCAGAATGTGGAGTTGTCTGGATATGTTTCTCTTATTTATTTTTAGATAAGAATATAGACAATCTAAGTATGAAAAATCAAAATTATCTTCCTCATTTTTTAAATTTACTCTTTCTTTTTTAAATTATTACTTAAATATGTTATCAAACAATTTTTATTTGAAATTCAAGCTTTTAGAAGCTATTTTAGAATAAAAACTCTCAAGTTACAGACTAAATTTTTAAAAAAATAGGAAGACTAATATCAGAGTAAGTATATATAATTAATCAATTCCTAAAATCCTGATATTTTTTAATAGGATTTCAATGGAAAGGGGTTTTAATATGTTCTCATTGAACGAACAAAAAGCTATTGAACTTGGAGAATCTGGCGAGAAGGCAGTAAGAGAACAGAATGAGTACGACGCACTTCAATATGTTCAATACCTCCAGGAATTCGGGGAAGAGTTGCTTGAGGCAAATCTGGAAACCGACTTAAAAAGAGTTGTAGTTTCCCTCCGAAATATTGGCAACAAAGCTGTCCAGAAAAAGATAGAAAACGTTGCGTCCACAACTCTGGAGGTTCTCAGGAATCTTTCAGAACCTGCGCTGGAAAAGAACTTCTCAAATTCCCTCTGGTCCTTTTCAAAAGCGGTACAGGAAGTCGGGAAAGGAGCAGTACAGTTTCAGATGCTTGAAGCTGCAAAAAGTGCTGTTGAAACCCTTGAGATTATAGGATCAGGGGCTGTTGCAAAAAAGATGGAGGTAGTAACCCTCTGGACAACTCTTGCCCTTGAGGAAATGAGTTATCTGGCAAACAGGCAGAACCTTGAAGATCTCAGCAAAATGGCAAAGGATGCAAGGGAAGAAATTATCAAATCTTCCGAAGCAGCAGGTTTCGTTACAAGGGAACAGGTAGAAAAATACCCTCAACTTATTGCCCAGACAGTAGGCGAGTTCGCAGAACTTCAGAACCTTCAGCCTGCAGGTTATGCAGCAAAGCCAAATGAAGAATTTACAGAAGAGGAGTTCTTTGAAGAAGATATAGAAGAAGAACCCAAAAATGAGGCTTCTGAAGCGAAAAAATAAGCTTAAAGAAAATAAGCTTAAAGAAAATAAATGAATTAATATATCTGAATATATTCTCTGAAAATTCTGACTGTTTAAACAGCCATCTGCTTCTTTTTATAGTTTCTGGAAACTTCCAGAAAACTTTCAATTATTTTTAATCCTTCGGGAGTAAGTACGGATTCTGGATGAAACTGCAAACCGTAGATCGGGTACTCTACATGTTCAACTGCCATAATGGTCCCGTCCTCTGCCTGGGCAGTAATTTTTATTCCGGGTGCAGGCTCTCCGATTTCAAGGGAATGGTAACGGCCTGCTTCGAAAGATCCTTTAAACGCTTTAAATAGGGCAGAGTCCGTATGCAAAATCTTTGAGCATTTCCCATGTACTGGCCCGACTTTACTTCTCCTGACAATCCCGCCAAAGGCTACATTAATTGCCTGATGTCCAAGGCAGACTCCAAGAAGGGGAATTTCCCTGCCCATATCTCTGATTATCTCCAGACAATTACCTATGTCTTTGGGATCAGAAGGGCTTCCAGGTCCTGGAGAAATGACCAGAGCATCGGGATTTATCTCTCTTAATTCCTCTAAGGTAACCGTATTGGGAAGAACCAGGGTGTCTTTCTCGAAATAAGAAATGTAATCTACAAGATTCCATACAAAGGAGTCTTTGTTGTTTATGAAAACTATCTTCATATTAAAGCACCTCCTGATATGATTTCTTTGAAAATCACTCTTCTATTTTTGTTCATTTCAAGTTTCACCGCCGATAGCCGTAAGCATTGCTGCCATTTTGCGCTCAGTTTCCCGAAACTCATAAGCAGGATCCGAATCGGCAACAATTCCTGCTCCTGCCTGAACTGAAGCTTTTTTATTCTTTACAAGCACGGTCCGGATTACGATGGCAAAATCCGCATCCCCATTCCAGCTGTAGTATCCGACTCCTCCGCCGTAGATCCCCCTCGGAGAGGTTTCAAGTTCTGAAATAATTTCCATGGCACGGATTTTTGGGGCTCCTGAGAGGGTTCCTGCCGGAAAAACTGCCCTGAAAGCATCGAACTGGTCGCATTCAGGTCTCAAAGTCCCCAGAACCGTGCTTTCTATATGCTGGACATGGGAATACTTCAGAACTTTCATAAATCCGGAAACCTTTACAGAGCCGCTTTCGGTAACCATTCTCACATCATTTCTTCCAAGGTCAACAAGCATCACATGTTCAGCTCTTTCTTTTTCGTCCTGGAGCATGTGCGAAGCAAGGGCTTCATCTTCTGCCTCGGATTTTCCGCGGGGACAGGTGCCTGCAATCGGGTTTGTAATCACTGTCCTTTTGTGGACTGTCAGCAGGGTTTCAGGACTTGCCCCTACAATTGCCAGGTCCTCGAATTCGAAGAGGTACATGTAGGGACTGGGGTTGATTGCCCGAAGCTGCATATAGAGTTCGAAAGGAGACTGCTCTAAACTGAAATCGCATTTTCTGGAAAGGACTACCTGGAAGATGTCTCCTGCAAAAATGTGCTCTTTTGCCTGGACTACGGAGTCCTCAAACTTTTGCCTGTCAGTAAAGCAGCTTGGAGCAGCCAAGCCTGAAGCCGGATCAGCAGATGCCCTCAAGGTAGCAGGTGTACCTCCAATACCTGAGGTTACTTCTTCGATCGAATCTCCGTACAGGGCAGTTTCCTTGAGTGTGGAGCAAAGCTTTTCTGCTTCAAAAAGAGCTTTTTCATACAGGGTTTCGGTATCTGACCCCGGATTTACAAGGGGAGTCACAGCTATATAGATCTCATCTGTCAGATGATCGAATACAAAGGTCTTCGAGACCAGAAGATACTGAAGTTCAGGAATTTCGGACTCAAAGCCTTTTTCAACTCCAAGCCAGCTGTCGTAGATTGCATCATAGGCTGTATAGCCTATAGCTCCCCCCAGAAAAGTTTGCCTGTCAAAACGTCCTGCATTTAAGAGTTCCATTCCGTTTGCAGGAGGAAAGGCCAGGCGAAGGGCATCGAAAACATCTTTTCCTTCAGGAATTGAAGCCGCAAACTTCCGGTTCTTTATCCCTGAGCCTTTTTCTGGATCCTGTCTTTTTACGGTTTCAGGTCTGCAGACTCCCTCTATTTTTAGACAAATTGACTCAAAGAGGTCGGAAGCCTTCGGGTTAAGGAGTTCAAGGTAGATTTTTCGATCACTTATTTTAAGCACGGCATCAGGGTCACTTCCAATAAAGGAATATCTTGCCCTGCTTGCCTGCTTTTCTACAGATTCCAATAGATAAGAGTAACCTGAAGTCCCTGAAGTTCTCAGGGCGTGGTAAAGCTCAAGAGGGGAACAGGCAGGAGAGCCTGTATCAACTCTTCCAAGGAGCTGGATAAGGCCTGGCTGCTCCATCCGGGATGCGAGCTCTTTAAATTCTTCTTTTCCAAGGTCAAAGGAAAGCACTGACACACCTCACTTCTTCAATAAATTTCTTAATTTTGGCAGCATCTTTTTTTCCGCAGGTCTCAACTCCAGATGCCGTATCCACAGCATAAGGGGAAACAGTCCTTATTGCTTCCTGCACGTTTTCGGGTTTGAGCCCTCCTGCGAGGATGAGAGGAAGCCTGGTCTCCTCAGCAATTCTTTTGCTCAGGGTCCAGTCGTGGACGCAGCCGGTTCCCCCCGATTTTTCGGACTTTCCAGTATCGAGCAGTATAGAATCTATAACAGCTGCTTCTTCCAGCAGGCTGACCTGTTCTATCAACCTTGAGAGGAGGTCGACATTTTTCTTTTTTTCAGCATTTTCTTCGGAAGTTTCCTCGCTTGCCGGTATGGAAAGGGTCTTTATAATGGGAATTTCTGTTTTTTCCTTTATTCTTTCAAGTTCGGAAAGTGGAAGCATGGAATGGATTTGCACTATATCGGGCCTGATTTTTTCAATTAATCCAAGCGCCCTTCCAGCGTTTTCCGGCATAATAACAAGTACGGAACTCAGGCTTTTTGGAACTTCGGATACTAAAAAAGCCGCGGTGTCCGAATTGAGTTTCCTTGGGCTTTCAACAGGAACCTCTGTTATAAAACCAACCGCATCGGCTCCGTAAAGGTTTGCGAGTTCTATTTCTTCCGGGCTGCGGATTCCACATATTTTTATTTTTGTTCTGGGTCTTTTTTTCATGCCCTTTCCCCCGACACCGTGCTTAACACGGAGCCCGAGGAAGATGACAAACTCTTTTTTCCCGAAAAAGAGTTCTGTTTTCTTTCCTTTTTGTAAAAATCCGTGGTAAAAGTACGGAATTGGTTGAACTTGACCATGACTTTTCCGCTGTCAATTGCATCTTCGGCAATAGGAATTGCCTGCCTGATTGAACCGACTATCCCGCTCACATAAAGTGCTGCAGCTGCATTCAGGACTATAATGTCTCTTTTTGGGCCTTTCTGGCCCTTGAAAATACACAGCAGGTCTCTTGCATTTTCTTTTGGGGTTCCTCCCTTTATGTCTTCAGGATTTGCCCGGAACATCCCTAGCGATTCCGGAGTCAGCGTATAGGTTGAAACTTTTCCGTCTTTTAGCTCTGCAACATAGGTCTCACCTGTGTTTGAAATCTCATCCATTCCATCTCCGTTAACAACAAGAGCGTGCTCGGTTCCAAGTTCGGCAAGAGCATGAGCTATCGGTTCGCAGAGTTTTTTGTCAAAAACGCCTATTACCTGCCCTTTGGCCCCTGCTGGGTTTGTCAGAGGTCCGAGGATATTGAAGACTGTTCTGACTCCGAGTTTTTTCCTGATTTCTGCAACTCTTTTCATCGCCGGGTGAAAAACAGGGGCAAACATGAAGCCTATTCCTATCTCTTCTATCGTTTTCCGGACCTGTTCCGGGGCAAGGTCTACTTTAATTCCCAGGGCTTCAAGTGCATCCGAGCTCCCTGACATTGACGTAACTGCCCGGTTTCCATGCTTGGCTACAGGGACGCCTGCTGCTGCAGTTACTATTGCCGCTGCTGTCGAGACATTGATCGTATTAAGCCCGTCTCCTCCTGTCCCACAGGTGTCCACAAGCCTGAAAGGCACTCTGGGCCTTATTGTTTTTCCGACTTTCTTCATTCCCCTTACAAAACCCGCGATTTCCTGCGGTTTTTCTCCTTTTTCCTTGAGGGCAAGCAGAAATGCTCCTATTTCTTCGTCTTCAGCCGTGCTCAGGATTTTCTCTACCGCAGCTTCGGCTTCTTCGGAACTGAGATCACATCCTTCTTCCAGCTTTTTAATATATTTCCGCATTTTTCTTCCTCCTTTTAAACTCCCGAATTTTTTCTTTTGACTTATTGCAAAATTGTCGCCTTTGCTATCTTTTTTGATTTCCCCAATTTTCTTCCTGTCTTTCCCATTTAACTGGCTTTCAGTATTCCGGATTTGAGTTCTCTTGCAAGGGCTTCCAGCCTTTCGTTTGTGTCTTTTCCTTCTTCGATGATCTTTACAAAAGCCGAGCCGACTATGACAGCGTCTGACCCCGCTTTTCTGACTTCTTCAGCCTGCTCCCCCGTGGATATGCCGAAGCCAACAGCTTTTGGAATTTCGGTTTTGACTCTGGCAAGCAGTTCTTTCGTTGAGGAGGATACGTCTTCTCTGGCCCCTGTTACCCCAAGCCTTGAGACAAGATAGAGAAAACCCGAGTCTTTTTGTAGAATTTTTCTGATTCTTTCGTCGGTTGTTGTAGGTGCAACCAGGAAGATCAAATCAAGTCCTTGTTTTTCGCAGTTGTTCTTCAGCTCAGCTGCTTCTTCGACGGGAATATCAGGTACTATCAGTCCCCCTATTCCTGCCTCTGCTGCTCCTTTTACAAATTTCTCAACCCCATACCTGAACACAGGGTTGTAATAGGTCATACACACCAGAGGGATCCGGATATCAAGGGTTTTAACAAGCTCAAAGTAACGCTGGATATCCATGCCTGCTGCGAGTGCTCTCTGGCCTGCTGCCTGGATTGTCGGGCCGTCAGCTACGGGATCTGAGAACGGAAATCCGAGTTCAATTATATCCGCACCGCCTGCAGCCAGAGCTTTTACAAATTCGCCGGTTGCTTCTGCAGAGGGATCGCCTGCCATCAGGTAACAGATCAGGGCTCCTTCCTTTCTCCCCCTGAGTTCACCTAATTTTTCTGAGATTTTCTGTCTTCCAGCTTCAGTTTTCACTTCAGTTTTCACTTCGGGTCTCACTTCGGTTTTCATCTCAGATCCCTCTCTTCAGGCTCAGGACAGTTTCCAGGTCTTTATCCCCTCTCCCGGACAGGTTTACTACCACTAATTCATCCAGTTCCCCGGCATCTGCGGCTCTCTTCAGATAAGCAAGAGCATGGGAAGATTCCAGAGCAGGAATGATTCCTTCAAGCCTGCTCAATTCGTGAAAAGCTTCAACGGCTTCATCGTCAGTAACATAGCGAGCTGTAACTCGGCGGCTTTCAGCAAGATAAGCCAGTTCAGGCCCCACTCCCGAATAGTCAAGCCCTGCAGAAACGGATTCGGACTCAAGGATCTGCCCGTTTTTATCCTGCAGTACCTTTGTCCTTGCGCCATGCAGGATCCCTTCTTCTCCTGCGCAGAGAGAAGCTGAGTGAAGGGCTGCTTTTTCCGTACATTTCAGGGCTTTTCCCCCGGCTTCAACGGCAATGAGTTTGACTCCACTATCTTCGACAAAAGGATGAAAAATCCCCATTGCATTGCTCCCACCGCCAGCGCAGGCAATAATCGAATCAGGCAAACGTCCTTCTTTTTCGAGGATCTGCTCTTTTACTTCTCTCCCGATAACACTCTGAAAATCCCTGACAATTACAGGATAGGGATGAGGACCCACAACAGAACCAATAAGGTAGTGGGTATTTCCTATGTTTGTGACCCAGTCTCTGAAAGCCTCATTTATTGCGTCCTTGAGAGTCTTTGAGCCAGTCTGAACAGCTTTTACTTCAGTACCCATGAGCTCCATTCTGTATGCGTTCATCTGCTGGCGTTTGACATCTTTTGCTCCCATGTACACAATAGTTTCAAATCCTAGATTTGCGCCTGCCATGGCAGTTGCAGTTCCGTGCTGTCCAGCCCCGGTTTCTGCAATTAACCTGGTCTTCCCCATGTATTTTGCAAGCAGAGCCTGTCCTATCGCATTGTTCAGCTTGTGGGCTCCTCCGTGTACAAGGTCTTCTCTTTTGAGGTAGATTTTTGCCCCGTACTTTTTGCTCAGGTTCCGGGCATAATAAAGTGGTGTCTCCCTGCCAGCAAAGTCCCTGAGGTAATGGTCAAGCTCTGCAAGGAATTCCGGGTTGTTTTTGTATTTCTCGTACCCCTCTTCCAGCTCTTCCAGAGCAGGCATTAGAACTTCGGGTACGTATTGTCCCCCAAATTTCCCATACTTTCCCTTTACCTGTAGTTCTGAAGTTATAGTCCCTGTCAATTCAATTACTCCCTTATCTTTTGATTCAATCCGTTGTCTTTAATTCTGATAATCCAATTCTGAAATCCAATTTTGGAACTCCAATCCGGTTCCTTGATTCTGATTTTTCATGGTGTTAGAAACAAAATTATGTTTTGAAATGAAGCGATTTTTCAACCGAATCATGCAGGCTGAAAGCTTCGAAAATTCTGAGAAAAGCAGCTATTAACGCCAGCAAAAGCTCTGGACGAATTCTTTAGTTTTATCAAAAACGGAGGCACTTTCCATAAGCGCAGATCCAATAAGTACAGCATCGGCTCCTGCGAGGATAACCCGACTGACATCTTCTGCACAGTTCATTCCGCTTTCGCTTATAATCAGGTGCCTTGTCCCGTGGTCAAGATCATATTCCCTGATAAGGGGTGCAAGTTCTTCCGTGGTTTTAAGGTCGATTTGAAGGGTTTCAAAGTCCCGGTTGTTAATCCCGATAACCCTTGCAGGAGTTTCCAGAGCAAGTTCAAGTTCTTCCCTGCTGTGAATCTCAACAAGCGGCTCATATCCTTTTTCAAAGGCAAGTTCAACACAAGAACCAAGTTCTTTTTCCAGGACACCTGCAATCAGGAGCACAAGGTCGCTTTTTGCTTCCTCAAGCTGTACTTTGTCTATAATGAAGTCCTTCCTGAGGACGGGGATGCATACGCTTTTCCTGACTGCCTGCAGGTTCTCAAGTGAGCCTCGAAAAACTCCAGGCTCTGTTAAAACCGAAATTGCAACAGCTCCTGCCTCTTCCATTTCCCATGCAAGTTCTGCAGCGATTGTTGGAGAAATCTCCCTGAAAGTCTTTCCAGGTGATGCAGGTTTGACTTCTGCAATAACAGGTACCCTCCCCTCTGCTTTTGCCCCTTCCACAGCAGAGAAAAAATCCCTTTTCTCAAATTGTGTCTGTGGATCTTCAGGGCATTTATGCGGCCCGAAGACCTGGATTCGAGTTTTTGTTGTATTCAGGATATGGAGAATTGAAGCGTGCATTTATTATCACTGATGTATCTTTATGTGCATCAATGTCTAATGAAATACTTTGTATAAAAAGGTTTTGTATAAGGCTAAATCTGGATTTGAGAATTCTTGCTTAATGAGGGGGAAGGGAAGAGAAGATTAAAGACAAAAGAGGAGGCAAGTAGGAAATCTCTGGCAGTCTTTAAGATTTTCCGGGTATCCTGAATAATGTCTTTTCTCCGTTCTTTTCATCGAGACTTGCTGCTTTTCAGAGCTTTAGTTCAAAGAATTTCTCGAATTCCGTGGAGAACATTATTTATATATTAGCCAAAGTATGCTCCACATCGAGGTGCACTTATGGAAACAAAAGCCATTAAAATCAGTGCGGAACTATATGAGGCGCTTGAGTTTTGTAGAGACAGGGATAGTGATAGTGGTTGGGAGTCTAAGGGCACGATAATTACTAAACTCCTGTCACGATATGATGATACCTGTCAACTTATTCATGAAAAGGAGGATTACTGGTTCGTCATTAACGGCAGGAGAAGAAGGTTTCCTGAACTTTCGAGTGCTACGGAAAGTATAAAAATCACGCAGGATCTTCACGATAGGCTTAATGAAGCGAAAATCCATCCTGATGAGACAATAAATACTGTCTTGCAGCGTTTACTATTTTCGTACTATGGCAACAAACTGGTATATCGTATAAATATCAGATCCGTCAACAGCAAGGACAGCCAGGACCTGATATCTTTCATGCGCGAACTACTGAAGACTGAACCAAAGTTTAACAATGCATTATTTGTCGAAGTTCTGAACGTGGTAAATTGTCCGGAAATAAAGACCAGATATGAGAAAAAAACCTTTCCTCTGTCGATATTATATGATTATGAAGAACTTGAGGTATGGAGTATTGAGGGAAAACACGATTTAGATGAAGTAAGAAGAAAATTAGAGTCATTTATTGATTCTTCAGAAGATTTTATTGGTTGACTTGATGGAGTTTGCAGATCGGAAACGGATATATTAACAAGGCTTCCGGATATTTCCTAATTTTCCTGTAGTTTACGAGAAAGGAATAAATTAATGGAGAAAAATAATTAAAGGTGCGATTGACGCTCTTCAGAAGAATCTTCTTGATTTATTCACCGCTCGTAGAAACAGAGTTCATTCAGTCACGAGAATTAAACATCGTGGAAACCCTGTTAACACTGAAAAAGTGTGAAGTGTTGAGTTTGAGTGTTTATTCTTTCTTTCTTGAGAGAATAATAAACAATACAAAAATAACGAAAATAATACTACTAAAGCCAATGCACTCAAATAAGCCGCCCCATCCAAATAAAATATAAATTACAGCTAGAATGAAAATAGGCAGACCTGTATAGAAAACAAGCTGGTAATCAACCATAATAACTAAACTGTGTAACATTAATAAATAATTTATTATGAGGGATGCAATTTGTTATGTATAATCTATTAAATTCATTCTTTTCATAAAAACGATATAAAGAGCCTTTATACTCTGGTGTTCAGGATTTTAATCCCTGATTTTAATCCCTTATATATGCTCTATTATATCAACTTTATAACATCTCATAACCAATTAACAGCTTCAAAACTGTTCAAGCAGCGATACCATTCCTTTTACACTTGTAAACATGTTTCCAATTATGGGGGTAGTATTATCAGCATCTCCCATAGTCGAGTTGGCAGATTCTATCATAAGATCAGGGTACATTATGCTTGAATTGATCTGTGCCAGAGTTTCGTTTAAAGAGTGCAGGGTTACGTTAGAATCGCTCATGTCATTTGGACCCAGTTCCAGAACCACAAGTAGAGAGTCTACTGTTTTTATGCCCTCAGCTGTTCCTTCTATCGTAGGCTGCAGGAAAGGAAACTCTTCTAAGTGGGAGTTCAGAGTTTCATTTATAAGATT
This sequence comes from uncultured Methanosarcinales archaeon, assembly GCA_964560735.1. Taxonomy (GTDB): domain Archaea; phylum Halobacteriota; class Methanosarcinia; order Methanosarcinales; family Methanosarcinaceae; genus Methanosarcina. The sequence goes on from CAZLNG010000011.1 coordinate 54,775, forward strand.
GAGATTAAGATCAAGCATCTGCAGCATGGATTCAAGAAAATTGAGGTTAAGCTCTATCTCCTGTGCTATAAGTCCAGTTTCGTCTTCCGAAACTGAAACAGCTTCTGGATCTGCCTCTGCTGAAGCTGATATAATAGATAGGACAAATAATAGTCCTGCTAGAATCGTTACCCAAATACCTTTAGACCTGTTCATATAAATTCCCCTTATAAATTTCCTGGGGTTATTACTCTCATTTATTTCCCTCTCTACTCAAAAATATCCTGATGCGAATATAAAAGGATAAGTATTCACATAAAAGAATCTATTAAGTATTTTTATGTTAAATTTATAATAAATAAAGACTTAATCTGGATTTTCGCAGTCCCTCTAAAATTTGAACCCCACTATATGAAAAATTAAATATAAATCCCTGATCTCAACTTTAGAAGAAGAAAAAATTTGTAAACCCCATTCAAAAGAATTATATAGTGAAAAAAAATTGAGAATATAATTCTGAATTTATATTAAATAAATAGAACCTGTCCACATAGAGCTTAAAATCATCTCTTCCATCAGTCTCTCAAATTCATCCTCAGTTGAGCGTGCGGCATCTTCAACCAGAAACAGTAATCACAAACTAAAACATTCTTTCAACTGGTTTTCCTTACCCAGGTTGCCCGGAGTCAGCCCCTGCTAGAGTGAGCAAACAAGAAGTATGAAACCATTGCACTCATAGTATTATACTTACCTGCAACTAAAAGAGAAAAAAATCAGAGATTTTTCTGATCCTTAGGTGCAATTCGGGAAACAAAGCAGGATTCTAAGTCATAAGTCAGCTCCGCTTGAGAGAAGCGTAGCGAAGCGAACAGACCGTGAATGCAGAGCCGCATTTCTGCTGGCGAAGGATTTACATGTAAGGCGAGCATAAAGTGCACAAAAAGCCAACTGAAGGACAGGAACACATAAAAATCACATTAAAAGACTGTAGAGGAAGAGAAATGGTTACGTGGAAGGGAAAGAAAGTGGTTTTGAATACCACTGTGGGTAACATAACAATCGAGCTTTTTGAAGACATGCCTATTACTTCAGGAAATTTTGCAAAACTTGTGGACAAGGGTTTTTATGACGGAGTTGTCTTCCATAGGGTCATCGACAAATTCATGATCCAGGGCGGAGACCCTACAGGAACAGGAATGGGAGGCCCTGGGTATGAAATTCCGGATGAGTTCACAAATCACAATAGAAACGACAGGGGTACGATTTCTATGGCAAATGCAGGCCCAAACACGGGAGGAAGCCAGTTTTTTATCAATCTCGTGAACAATAATTATCTCGATAAGATGCACCCGGTTTTCGGTAAAGTAATAGAAGGAATGGATGTTGTAGATGCTATGGGAAGGGTGAAAACTGACCGTCAGGACCGTCCAAAAACCGAAATTAAAATCATAAAGGCTGAACTGGTCTAATTGCTGATCAGCACATTATAATCAGCATTATATTTTTTTCAGACTGAATCTGGACCTGACGTCAGGCGTTTTAAATCTTACCTGAGTTGTTTTAGGCCTGGAATCAGGCATTTTTAGCCACAAATTTCAACTCTGACTTATAGAAAAAATTATAAATCAATGAACACTTCTTTAATTAACACTCCTTTAATTTATACTGTATTTTGGATTCATTTAATCCGATTCCCGGAATTGCAATCCGGAAAAATCAAGTATTCAACTGTTTAGAATATAAAAACTGTTTAGTACAATTGTTCAGGTACAATTGTTTAGATACAGTATTAGTACAATTTACAGATACAATATTAATATAATTTAGAATATTCTGATGGGTACAACAGGATTAGACAGGACAGGATAATAAATGGTCAAAGCAAAGGTTGCAGTAAACGGTTACGGAACGATTGGGAAAAGAGTTGCAGATGCCGTAGAGGCTCAGGACGATATGGAGGTTATTGGGGTTTCCAAAACAAAGCCGAACTATGAAGCTGTAGTAGCCCACCAGATCGGGTATGATATATATGCCCCTGCAGCAAATCTCGGAGCTTTTGAGAAGGCAGGAATACCCGCAGCCGGAACGATTGAAGAAATGGTAGAAAAGGCTGACCTGGTAGTAGACTGCACTCCGGGAGGAATCGGAGAAGAAAATAAACCCATGTATGAGAAGGCCGGAGTAAAGGCAATCTGGCAGGGGGGGGAAAGTCATCCTCTTGCAGGTTTCTCATTTAATGCAATTTGCAATTACGAACAAGCTGTGGGCCGTGATCTTGTAAGAGTTGTTTCCTGTAATACTACAGGGCTTTGCAGGGTTATCTATCCTATTGACCAGGAGCTGGGGGTTAAAAAGGTAAGGGTGACCCTTGCAAGAAGGGCAGCAGATCCCAATGATGTAAAGAAGGGACCGATTAATGCAATAGTCCCTGATCCCATTAAACTTCCGTCTCACCACGGACCTGATGTAAAGAGTGTGCTCCCACATATTGATATTACAAGTGCAGCCCTGAAAATTCCGACAACTCTAATGCACGTACACGTTGTAAATATGGAAGTCAATAATGACTGTACTGCGGAAGATATCAAGAAAATTTTCGGTTCTCAGTCCAGAATTCGCTTTGTAGGGCAGGGAATGTCCTCAACAGCCGAAATCATGGAATTTGCCAGAGATGTTGGGCGACCCAGAAATGACATGTGGGAAAACTGCATCTGGCCTGAATCCATAACAGTAAATGAAAAGGAGCTTTATTTCTTCCAGGGAATCCACCAGGAGTCTATTACAATTCCGGAGAATGTTGATGCTATCAGGGCTATGATGGAACTGGAAAGTGATGGTGCAAAGTCTATTGAGAAGACAAATAAAGCCATAGGTTTAATCTCAAAGTAACAACTGCAAATCTAATAATTCCGGCTTTTGAGGGCTCTGGTTAAATACGTTTATTCTTGTGTTTTCCAGAGTCCCATCCGGGTTTATATATCGGAAATTTTTTGCTTTTTCGAACTTTTCAGTAATATTACATAAAGTGATTACATACGGTGATTACATAAAGTGATTACATAAAGTGATTACATAAAGTGATTACACACAGTGATTACACACAGTGATTACATTATAGTGGAAGATTATATGACAGGGGCTTAAGAGACTGAAAATTACAGGGTTAAATCAGAGGCTGTAAATTCTG
>CAZLNG010000012.1:0-55380 GCA_964560735.1 uncultured Methanosarcinales archaeon
TTCCTCGGAAAGAGGAAAAATTGTGGAACCTTAAAAAGGATCCTGAATAGTTACGAAAGTTATGAAATATACTGGTGAATCATAGAAATGGAAACTGACAAAGATCATATACATTTCTTGATTAAGAGCGAACCGAAAGTGAGTGTACTTGCAATAGTTAGAAAATTGAAACAAGAATCTACTAACAGAATATTGAAAACCCAAAAAGAATCTGGAAAAGTATTATTGGGTTGAAATGTAATAAAACTTTAAGGGAAAAGACCTTATTGGCCTTATTTCTAAATTTCGAAATATAAGCCAAAATACCGACATATTCAGCTTTCTGGATTTTTGAAATTCGAGATAAACATTTTTCATTAGCCCGAATCTGCAGAATAACCTTAAATACGCAGATTTTCAGGCTTTTCTACTTTACATCTCTAAAGAAATACTGCAGATAAATTTACTCAAAAACTTATTGCAAGGGAGGAGCAACGCGTGAGAATCCACTGCATTCAGCATGTTGAATTTGAAACCTTGGGAACTATTTCTGAGTGGATAGAAAAAAGAAAGCATTATTTGTCGACTACACGTTTACACGAGAATGAATACTTTCCCAAACTGGACGATTTCGACCTTCTCATAATAATGGGTGGTCCTATGAATATCTACGAGCATGAAAAATACCCCTGGCTTGGGGAAGAAAAAAGGTTTATAAAAGAAGTTATTTCTACAGGAAAAGCGGTAATTGGGATCTGCCTGGGAGCGCAACTTATTGCCGATATCCTGAAAGCCGAGGTATTTAAAAACGATTATAAGGAAATAGGTTGGTTTCCGGTTTTTATGTCCAGGGATGTAGGGGCTGAATCTCCCTTACTGGGAGGCATTTCTGAAAAATTTACTGCTTTTCACTGGCATGGAGATACCTTCAGCCTGCCTGAAGGCTCAAAGAGGCTTTTCTCGAGTGAAGCCTGTAAAAATCAGGGATTTCTTTATAGAGACAGGGCAATTGGGCTCCAGTTTCATCTGGAAATGAGCAGCAGGACAATCGGAAACGTGATTGAAAACTGCAGAGATGAGTTGATAGAGGGAAAATATATCCAGAATGAAGAAACAATGCTTAATAAGGATATTTTTCTGGCAGAATCAAAACTATTAATATTCAGGTTTATGGATAATTTTGAAAAGATCGTTACAAATATCTGAATAGTCTGATGCTGTCATTTTTCATGATCGACTTTTACATCTTTGCCCCTGAAGAGACATGCTGATCAGATATCAAAGTTAACCTTTAATACCTCACACTGAGGCATATTCTTAATTTGTACTCCTTCCGATGTTCCTGTTATTTCCAGACTATCAAATTCATTCGAACCGCATAATACGTCCTGATTCGGATGTGTGCCAGGTGTGATACTGCAACTTAGAACAGTCTTTTTACCAGCTGACACTACGATTGGAAGCCTTGGTGATGCAGGATGGTTTTTTGGAAGTACTATTAATGGGGACCTGATTTCCCGGATCATGAAGAGAACACATTTAAGCCCTTTTTCTGTCATCTCATTCACAGACAGTGCCGAAGCAACAATCAGGTCATGGGGTTCCAGTCCCAGTACAATCTCTTCGGTTTCGGTCTCCAGGAAGAACTGTCCACGCGGACCTACTTTCACAATAGCCACTGTTCCTGCCGTGCCGCGCAGGAGGATCATTTCACTTTCTTTCAGTGAAATGTCCTTAGAAGAAGTCGATTTTTGCATGTTAAAAATATTATTTAAAAAGTCCAGTTGATTATTACGATTCTGCTACATTTTTAGACTGGCAGGAAGGACATCTTACGTTCTTACCAATACCTTTGAATTTATTCCCACAGTCCTTGCATGCATACTCTTTAACCGGCAATTTTCCTTCCATATCTATATCAAAAGCATCTCCAACACTACACATTATTATTACCTCATGGTTTTATCAGGGGTTTACAATAATTATATAACCCTCATATTCAATTAATACCTTTCTATATATATCCCCTGGCACTCTCCAATTGCAGCTTTCCTTTCATGGCAGCCATTTTTTTCGACGGAGATTAATTTATCAGAGGAGATGGATTACGTGCAGGCACTGTAATTCAAACTGTCAGGGTCAATATCTTTCTGAGTTTGAACAACACACTCGGTGCAGAGTTTTTGCCCTCTGATTGTGACAAAATTCTCTACTTCTCTTCCGCAACGTTCACATTTTCCCATTTGTTTCACCCTTGAAGTGGCAATTGAAATTATCCCGCAAATTGAGAAATATTTTCACTTTAGAGTTAATTTCTGAAAAGAAATAGCTTTGCCATGAAAATTTATATTTATCAGGATTTTTTGCCTGAAGAAATTCTGTTGAAAAAAGTGACCCTGAAGTTGAGGAAAGCGGTAATTACCTTTCCGCCATCTCATCAGCCAGGGCCTTCGTAACGATTACTCATGAGGGTTCACACTCCCTGTATTTTCCTGTCTTTAAATACCTTATTCCAGACTATTCAAACCCTCTTTACAGCATCCTGTTTCTAGAGCTGTTTTCCAGAGCCTGGGGAAGTTTACGGAGATTTTTCTGCTATTTTAGCCAGCCATTTTTTTCTACAACGTCCTCTGCCGGGCCGACCAATAAGCTGAAAAATATACTTTCACTTATATTCCGCTATTTTAGCCAGCCATTTTTTTCTACAACGTCCTCTGCCGGGCTGGCCAATAAGCTGGAATTGTCCTTCCTGTACATCCTGTCGGGAAAAGCTTGGAAAACCATGAGCTTTCTGTGAACCAGGGGGACTTGAGGTAATGACTGGAACCTTGAAGAAAAACCCGGTTCCGTGTCCAAAATGAATACTTTTGTACTTGCGCCTCACGGAAGATCAGGAGGTATTCAATGAGAGAAAGCTTTCAATCCCTTTTTAAATTGAGGGGCTCCGTCCTCAGAAACCTGCATCCCTAACCAGCAGAAGGGTAAAGATCAAACCCAATGCAAACCGATTAGCGCCAACAAAGTAAACAGTACACTGAAAGTGCCTATCATCACTTTGTTCATCATTCTGTTTTGCTGTACGATATCATTTTGTTCCATACAAACCTTCCAGATCAGAATATCTCCGATAACTATTTATTTAATTTATTAACAAACCGGAATCCACTATCCTAGTTATGCAATCTGAGAATAAAAATGTTTCGATTTTATTCAGGAAAAGTTGAATTAATTATATGTCTAAATAATATATTGTAATAGAAATATTTTTAGAGACTATTTTTCTCCGCAATCTTACACTGAAAAGTCTTTTCCTTTTTGAAAAGTTGCTCTGTAGAGCCCAGGTTTAACTGCTACCGCATTTCGATACCAGAATATATAAACTGAAAATACATACTGTCTTAAAAAGGGAATGTGAGCGGGAAACAATGGCAAAGAGGTTAAAGGTAGCAAATCCGGCCCGTTGCATAGGCTGCTATTCCTGTATGATGGCTTGCGCCAGAACTTGGTACGATACCATATCTCTGAAAAATAGCAGAATTGGCATCCAGACAAAAGGGGGGATCGAAACTCCTTATGCCCAAATTGTCTGTCACGCCTGCGTCGACCCACCCTGTATGAGAGCATGTCCGCTTGGGGCACTGACCAAACGGAAAGGGGGAGGAGTTAATCTCAACAAAGAGATCTGTGACGGCTGCGGGAACTGTATAGAAGCCTGCTTGATGGGGGCTATCCATCTTGATGCGGAAGAAAAAGCAGTGATCTGCAAGCACTGTGGAGTCTGCCCGAAATTCTGCCCGCACGATGTGCTGGAGATGATTGAAGTAGAAGACAGTGGAGAAATAAAGGTTACTGATACTAGTCCTGTTGAGGAAACGAGCCCGATTAGCCCTACTGCATCCCATAAGGAACTTTACGGGGAGGAAAAGACGGAGGAAGGGAAATGACAACAGAGCAGTATGCTATTCCAGGCCTTACAAACGTACTTTACATCGACCTGACCAACCAGAGCTATCACATTGAGGAAAGGCGAGATCTTTATGAAAAGTACCTTGGAGGTATAGGGGTAGCCACCAATTTAATGCTCGAGGAATACGTAGAAGGCACCGATCCTCTGGATCCTGAAATGCCAGTTATCCTCAGTACGGGACCTCTCTCTGGTGTCTATCCGACATGTACCAAAACAGTCGCGCTATTTCGATCTCCACATAATGGAGAATTGGGGGAATCCTATGCCGGAGGGCATCTTGCTATGTCCATGCGGTATGCCGGGTACGAAACAGTTGTTATCAGAGGAGCTTCCAAGTACCCTGTATACGTGGCAGTTCACGATGATAAGGTTACCTTCAGGGATGCATCTTCCATATGGCATCTTTCTTCAGCAATTGATGTAGGAAAAATCCTTCGCGAAAGAGAACCCGGAGCCGGCAGGCGCAGTATTATCCGAATCGGGCCTGCAGGAGAAAGAGGAATCACATATGCGAGCGTCAATGTGGATACCTACCGTCACTTCGGGCGCCTCGGGCTTGGAACGGTCTTTGGAGCAAAGAAACTCAAAGCCCTGCTGATTTCCGGAAATCAGGAAATAAAAAGCCCTGAGCACAATACCTACAAAAAGACTGTAAGCATGCTCTACGATATCATTGTAAAAACCGGACTCACTGAAAAGTATCATAACCTGGGTACAAGTGAAAACATTCTGGTTTTAAACGAACTCAAAGGTCTTCCTACCCGTAACCTGCAGGCAGCTTCTTTTGAGGGAGCTGAGACAATATCAGGAGAACTTTTTGCAGAGAAATATCTTATCAGGCGAGTCTCCTGCGCAGGCTGTCCTATAGGTTGCGTCCATGTAGCCATGCTGAAGCGTCCCTTCTCAAAAGCCCATGAGTATGAGACCCTGAATATTTCTTATGACTTTGAATTGATTTATGCTCTAGGTTCAAATCTTGGAGTATCTGATCCCGAAGCCGTGCTCGAACTGATCGATGCCTGTGAAAAAGCCGGAGTTGATATCATCAGCATGGGAGTCGTACTCGCCTGGGCAACAGAAATGCAGCAGCGTGGAATAATTTCCACAGACGAGACTATGAAGCTCAAACTTTCCTGGGGAGATAAAGCTGCATACCTAAGGGCAATAGATCTTGTAGTTCAGGCTCCAAACGATTTCTATAAAGCGCTGGGAAGAGGTGTGGATTACGCTTCAAAAAAGTACGGGGGAGAAGAATTTGCAATCCAGTTAGGAGGCCTGGAAATTCCCGGTTATCATACAGGGCTTGGAAATGTGCTCGGGCTTTCTGTAGGTTTTCGGCATTCCCATCTTGACAACGCAGGCTATGCAGCAGACCAGAAAGCATTCAATCACCAGATTTCGGATGAGCAGGTTGTTGACTCCATAATCGATGAGGAAGATCGTCGCAGTATCCTCAACTGCATGGTTTCCTGTCTCTTTGCCAGGAACGTCTATACATATGAAAATATGATCCTGGCCCTTAAAGGCATAGGAATAGAGAAAACCGAAGAGGAATTGAAAGAACTGGGCAGGGATATTTTCAGGAAAAAATACGAGCTGAAAAAGAAGTTCGGCTTCAAGTTCGAAAATCTGACTCTACCCAGGAGGTTTTTTGAAACAGCATCAACTACCGGGATAATCGAGGAAGAAAGAGTCAGAAAGGCAATCGCATTGTACAGAAAGAAAAGAGGAGTTTGAGGATTAGAAGAAAATTATAGATCTATGAATTCGAGATTTTCGTGGACGAGTAACCACAAGTAGACTCTTTTTCAAATCCAACTTTTATTTCAGTCGAATACCCCGCAGCTTGCTGCGAGAATTTGAATTTTTCATAAATACTGGAAGGTATATGAGATATCATTAAGACGGGGTAAAAGGAAGTTTCTGTTTGTCTCTACACTATGCCTCTTGCAGTTAACACTGTTTATTGCAATTTACTTCTTGTGAAGGATTGGTATGAAAGGAAAGATTTTCCATATAATAAGTCCCAGTAGCGTAAGCAGCAGGAGAATGAGGAGGAAATCAAAGTCTCGGTCTTTGCCTTCTGAAGGAATGTTCTCTTGTGAGAGATTCTTTTGTGAGAGATTCTTTTGCGAGACTGTTTCTTGAGTACTTACTTCTTCATCGGCAGGTAAGGGACTGTTAGAAAATGAATCGTTTGAAACGGAATTGTTCTTACTGACAGAAGGGAATGTATCTGCGAGTTGAAGTTTCTGGGTGGAATGATCATGGCGATATGATCTTTCTTTTTCCAGCACGACTGAACTGACGACGAAATCTCCATGTCCTGCAGCGGAAATGGGCATGGAATTACCGGAGATGGTATACGGGATTGTATAGTAAACCTTTGCAAAGAAAACTGGAGTTCCCTGATATTCGTATGTGAAAGAATTCCGCCAGCATTCCCCAGGCATGAGGCTGAGGTCCATGTTATATTCCTTTATAAGTTTTGTTTCCCTTAACGAACGGTCGGATACATAGACTTCCACTTTGTATAAAGAGTAATTGAACTCACTTGCATCCTCGACAACTACTCCCACATTCCACTCACAATCTCCAAGCTTCTGTTTCTCAACAGCAAAACGAGTTTTTGTGACAGCTGAAAACAAGAGACCTTTTGAGGCCGCAAAAGAAGGGGTAATAAACGAAAAGTTCGAAGGCCTGAGTACAATATCAGAACAAGGTCTGGTTTTAAAGATTACCAGAAGATTTTCGGTAGAATTTGGAGAAACGCTAAAGTCTTCCCAGTGGAAACTATTGGCTTTCCTGTTTACGCTCCCGGCTGAAAACATACAGTTGACAAATTCCAGTTCTTCAGGGAATTCCTTTTCAAAAGCAAGGATACCAATTTCTTCGCTGCCTGGATTGCTGATCTCTGCCCTGAAGGCCACCTCCTGCTCCACATCCCTGGATAGAGAAGGTGGGCTCACAGTTTCATATACAGACGGCAGTGAGATCGCATCCATCCCGGGAAGATAGTATGTTACAGTTCTGGTGGAGGCCGGGCCAAGCTCGTTGATGTGCACCACTGAGGACTTTATGCCATCACTAAAGTCGATGTTGATGTCCGAAACCGTATCATTAAAGGAAGGGTTTTTGATAGAGAGGCAGCCGATTATTTTTCCGCAGTCGTAAGTTCCGTCCGAATAGAATACAAGATCATTAATATACTCTGTGGTATTGAGTTCAAGGTTCAGGGAAACAGCTCCAGCCTGCGGACAACAGAACATGGAGCCCAGAAGAATAAATGCAACCAGGAATCCAGGTCCAGACCTCATTGTGGGTCAACTCCTACTACAAATGCGTCCCGGAGAGAATAACTGCCTGTTCCGACAAGGGTGTAGGTCACTGTTTTACTCTCCCTCGCTGCGAGGTTCATTGTCCAGTAGTATATGTTGCCCTGGGAGCCGTTATACATGGGGATGGGGGATGCCATCGTGAAGTTGGCAGGGATAAGGTCATAGGTTCTTACGCCTATGGCATTAAAACCCACATGGCTTGTCAGGTTCAGGGTGACAGTATAATTGCCTGGAGAATCTCCCTGTTGAATCTTTTTACTGACACTGAAGTTCATGTAAGATTCATTGACCGTAATTGTAATTTTTTCAAAATCAGTAAGTAAGCCATCTGAAGCCGTGAATTGCACGCTGTAGATACCACCATCGGCAAATCCGGGTGTCCATGTAAATACATTTCCAGAGAGGTTGCCAAAGGTGGCATTGGTTCCATATGTTGTAGAATCACCATCAGGATCTGTTGCAGAAAGAGTTATTGTCAGAGTTTCACATTCATTGACAGACCGAGAACCAATATTTGATAGCACAGGGGCTCTATTTACGTTGTTAACAGTAATTGTAACTGTTTCACTATCAGTCAAACTTCCATCCGAAACATTAAACTCAAAGTGATAAATGCCGCTGTCCTGATAGCCTGGTGTCCATGTGAATACATTTCCATCGAGGTTGCCGAAAGTGGAATTGGTGCCGTATGTGATAGTATCCCCATCAGAATCTACTGCAGAAAGCGTTATTGTAAGGATTTCGGATTCGTTAACAGACTGTGACCCTATATCTGATAGAACAGGAGCCCTATTCAGGACAGTGATTATAGCTAATTTTGAATTTGTCCCGTTTGTATTACTTACAGTCAGGTTAACTGTGTAGTCTCCTGCTGCAGAGTAATTATGCGTTGTGTTTCTTGAGGTTGAGTTAGTCCCGTCTCCAAAATCCCAGTTCCACGATGTTGCATTTTTGGAGAAGTCTGTAAAATTGACTGATAATGGACTATACCCACTGGTTACATTGCTGCTGAAATTGGCTTCAGGAAATACCGGGGCTTCGACTTTTCCTATAAACAGCCCGAAGGCAACAGGGTCGATTCCCACATTTACTGTATCCGTAACAATGTTTGATGCTGTGTCAATTACTGAGACATTATTACTTCCATAGTTTGCGACATATACTTTTGTTCCTTCTGGACTGACAGCAATCCCTGAAGGAAAAGCCTGTACATTCACAGTGGATGTAACAGTATTGTTTGATGTGTCAATTACTGAAACATAATTGCTGTAGACATTTGTTACATACACCTTCATTCCTTCTGGATCGACCGAAACCCCGTTCGGACCATATCCTACAGAAACTGTTTTTATTACTTTGTTTGTATCCGTGTCAATTACAGAAATGGTGTTGCTGTAATAGTTTGCCACGTATACTTTTGTTCCATCCGGTGTAACTGCAACCCCAGAAGGCAATATTCCCACAGAAACAGTAGCTGAAACAGTGTTTGTAGAGGTGTTAATGACAGATACAGTGCTGCTGTTATAATTAGCTACATACGCCCTTGACCCATCAGGGGTAATTGTAATTCCAACAGGATTGATTCCTACAGCAACTGTGGCTGTGACTGTGTTTGTGGATGTGTTAATAACAGAAACATTGCTACTGTTCCCATTCACAACATATGCCTTTGATCCATCCGGACTAATTGCAATTCCAGCAGGAAAAATCCCTACATTTACAGTCCCTGTAACAGTATTGTTTCTGGTATTAATTACAGAAACATTGTTACTGCCCCAATTTGTCACATATACGCTGGTCCCTGTCGGGTTGACTGCAACTCCCATAGGGTAAACTCCTACTTTTACTACAGCAGTAACAGTATTTGTGGCTGTATTGATTACAGAAACTGTATTGCTACCGTAGTTCGTAATGTACGCAAAAGTCCCTACACTTGAATTATCTATCAATACATTAGCACTGTCTGATTTCTGTCCCAGCTGATCCAAATTAATTGTTGCTGTACTATTGATAAATCCGTCTCCTCCACCGTTACTATTTATGTCTGTCTGGGTAACTGTATATTTGCCAGTGTAGGTAATATATTCGCCTACCTCCAGGACCGAATCATTATTTATTGACTGTATAGGGTCTGTAAGATTAGTAAGGGAGTCAGTAACTGTACTATTTGTAAAGTTACTGATGTTAAGATTGATATTTCCATCATTTGTAACTTTAACCTGATAAGTAATTATATCCCCTGCTTTTGATACACTACCCGAAGACCCTTTCTCAGCAACATCTAGGACGGTCTTGTCAATAGCATAAGAAGGAGATGCCTGTATTACATTAATTATAACAGAGGTCGAATTTGTCCCATTCATGTTTCCTGCTGTCAAATTAACAGTATAATTTCCCGCTGCAGAGTAATTATGCGTTGTGTTTCTTGAGGTTGAGTTAGTCCCGTCTCCAAAATCCCAGTTCCACGATGTTGCATTTTTGGAGAAGTCTGTAAAATTGACTGATAATGGACTATACCCACTGGTTACATTGCTGCTGAAATTGGCTTCAGGAAATACCGGGGCTTCGACTTTTCCTATAAACAGCCCGAAGGCAACAGGGTCGATTCCCACATTTACTGTATCCGTAACAATGTTTGATGCTGTGTCAATTACTGAGACATTATTACTTCCATAGTTTGCGACATATACTTTTGTTCCTTCTGGACTGACGGCAATCCCTGCAGGAAAAGCCTGTACATTCATAGTGGATGTAACAGTATTGTTCGATGTGTCAATTACTGAAACAGAATTGCTGTAGACATTTGTTACATACACTTTTGTTCCTTCTGGATGGACTGAAACCCCGTTCGGACCATTTCCTACAGACACTGTTTTTATTATTTCGTTTGTATCCGTGTCAATTACAGAAACTGTGTTACTGCCACCATTTGTCACGTATACGTTTGATCCATCCGGTGTAACTGCAACCCCAGAAGGCAATATTCCCACAGAAACAGTAGCTGAAACGGTGTTTGTAGAGGTGTTAATGACAGATACATTGCTGCTGTTATAATTAGTTACATACACCCTTGACCCATCAGGGGTAATTGCAATTCCAACAGGATTGATTCCTACAGCAACTGTGGCTGTGACAGTGTTTGTGGATGTGTTAATTACGGAAACATTGCTACTGTTTCCATTCACAACATATGCCTTTGATCCATCCGGACTAACTGCAATTCCATCAGGTAAAATCCCTACATTTACAGTCCCTGTAACAGTATTGTTTCTGGTATTAATTACAGAAACATTGTTACTGCCCCAATTTGTCACATATACGCTGGTCCCTGTCGGGTTGACTGCAACTCCCATAGGGTAAACTCCTACTTTTACTACAGCAGTAACAGTATTTGTGGCTGTATTGATTACAGAAACTGTATTGCTACCGTAGTTCGTAATGTACGCAAAAGTCCCTACACTTGAATTATCTATCAATACATTAGCACTGTCTGATTTCTGTCCCAGCTGATCCAAATTAATTGTTGCTGTACTATTGATAAATCCGTCTCCTCCACCGTTACTATTTATGTCTGTCTGGGTAACTGTATATTTGCCAGTGTAGGTAATATATTCGCCTACCTCCAGGACCGAATCATTATTTATTGACTGTATAGGGTCTGTAAGATTAGTAAGGGAGTCAGTAACTGTACTATTTGTAAAGTTACTGATGTTAAGATTGATATTTCCATCATTTGTAACTTTAACCTGATAAGTAATTATATCCCCTGCTTTTGATACACTACCCGAAGACCCTTTCTCAGCAACATCTAGGACTGTTTTGTCAATAGCATAAGAAGGAGATGCCTGTATTACATTAATTATAACAGAAGTCGAATTTGTCCCATTCATGTTTCCTGCTGTCAAATTAACAGTATAATTTCCTGCAGCAGAGTAAGTATGCGTTGTGTTTCTTGAAGTTGAATTAGTCCCGTCTCCAAAGTTCCAGTTCCATGATGTTGCATTTTTGGAGAAGTCTGTAAAATTGACTGATAAAGGACTATAACCACTGGTTACATTGCTGCTGAAATTGGCCTCAGGAAATACCAGCCTTATTGGGATATAACCTATAAACTGCCCGAAAGATCGTGGGCCACTTCCTACAGTCACAGAAGATGTAATGTTGTTTGTTGTTGTGTTAATCACAAGGACATTGTTGCTATGGTAATTTGCCACATACAAGTTTGTTCCATCCGGTTTGAATGCAATTCCACCCCAGCTGTCAGTGGATCCAGTAACAGTCGCTGTAACAGTGTTTGTGGCTGTGTCAATCACAGAGATATTACTGCTTCCAAAGTTTGTCACATATACTTTTGTTCCATCTGGACTGGCTGCAACTCCATAAGGTCTGCTTCCTACAGTCACTGTATCTATAACAGTATTTGAGGCAGTATCTATAATAGAGACAGCGTTGCTATATTCATTTGCAACATATACCCTTGTTCCTGTAGGGTTCACTGCAACTCCTTCAGGACTGTTTCCCACTTCCACTGTATCTATAGTGTTTGTGGCTGTATCAATGACAGAGACAGTGTTACTGCCATAGTTTGCCACATATACCTTTTTCCCATCAGGGTTAACTGCAACTCCTTCAGGATTGTTGTCTACATTAATCGTGGATATGACAGTGTTTGTGGTTGTGTTAATAACAGAAACGGTATTGCTATTATAATTCGTAACATATGCCTTTTTTCCGTCTGGACTGACTGCAATTCCCACAGGATTACTTTGTACCGTTACCGAGGCTGTAACTGTATTTGTTTCTGTATCAATTACAGAGATATTGTTGTTACCGCTGTTTGTTACATAAACCTTAGTTCCTGCAGGATTTACTGCAACTCCATATGGATATTTTCCAACACGTACTGTGGCTATAACAGTATTAGTCGTGAGATTAATTACAGAGACTGTTTTGTTGGCTTCATTAGCTACATATGCGTATGGTCTTGAACCTGTAGGTTGTACTGGCCGTTCTAAAACAGTAATAGGGAGAAGTTTTGATTTATTAACGTTCGCACTACTAACTGTCAAATTAACTGTATAGGTGCCTACAGCAGAGTAAGTATGAGTTGGATTTTGTTCAGTAGAATTAGTTCCATCTCCAAAGTTCCAGTTCCATGAAGTTGCATTCGTAGAGAGGTCTGTAAAATCGACTGATAAAGGGCCGTAACCACTGGTTACGTTAGTTCGGAAGTTTGCAACTAGCTGGATTGGCATATAGCCTATAAATTGTCCTAAAGAACGAGGATTGTTTCCTACATCCACTATCGATGTAACAATATTAGTTGTTGTGTTAACTACAAGGACATTATTGTTATAGTAATTCGCCACATATGCCTTCGTTCCATCTGGTGCGAATGCAATTCCACTCCATGAGGCACTTGATCCGTCCACTGTGGCTGTAACATTGTACGTTGTGGTGTTAATTACAGAGACAGTTTCGCTGCCGATATTTGTTACAAATATCTTTGTCCCATCTGGACTAACTGAAACTCCGAAAGGTTTAGCCCCCTCTCCTACGTCAATAGCGGCTGTAACAGTGTTTGTTGCCGTATCAATTACAGAAACAGTGTTGCTGCCCTCATTCGTCACATATACCCTTGTTCCTGTTGGGTTGACTGCAACTCCCTGAGATTGGGTGCCTACAGATATAGTTGCTATAACAGTATTTGTGGCTGTCTCAATTACAGAGACGGTGTTGCTATTTTCATTCGCCACATATACCTTAGTCCCATCTGGATTTACCACAACTCCTTCAGGATTACATCCTACATCCACAGTGGCAGTAACATTGTTTGTAGAAGTGTTAATAACTGAGACAGTGTCGCTATTAAAATTCGTCACATACACTTTTGTTCCTGCAGGATTTACTGCAACTCCGTGAGGATAACTTTCTACGTCCACAGTAGCTGTAACAGTATTGGTTGCTGTGTCAATTACAGAAACATTGTCACTAAGCTTATTTGCCACATACACTTTTGTTCCATCAGGACTGACTGCAACTCCCCAAGGATTGCTTCCTACATTTACGGTATTTATTACGGTATCATTCACCACATCGATTACAGATACTGTATTGCTGCCTTCATTAGCTACATATGCATATGGAGCCGAACCTGCAGGTTTTACTGGCTGTTCTAAAACAGTAACTTTAGCAAGTTTTGATTTTGTGCCATTGGCATTACTTACCGTTAAGTTAACTGTATAGGCTCCTACAGCAGAATACGTATGAGTTGGATTCTGCTCGGTGGAATTAGTCCCATCTCCAAAATCCCATATCAAAGAAGTCGCATTTGTAGAGAGATCTGTAAACTTGACTGATAAAGGACCAAAGCCGCTGGTCACGTTGCTTCTGAAGTTTGCATACAGCTGAACTGGCATATAACCTATAAATTGTCCAAAAGAACGAGGAGAGTTTCCGACAGTCATCATACCTGTTACAGTATTTGTTGTTGTGTTAATAGCAAGGACACTATTGTCGTAGCAGTCTGCCACATACACCTTTGTTCCATCCGGGGAAAATGCAATTCCACCATAAGAGGCACTGCTATCGCTTATTGTGGCGGTAATGGTGTTTGTTGCTGTGTTAATGACAGAAACAGTGCTACTTCCATAATTTGCCACGAATAGTTTCGTTCCATCCGGACTGACTGTAACTCCGTAAGGTTTTGTCCCCACAGTAATAGTGGAAATAACAGTATTTGTTGCTGTGTCAATGACAGAAACAGTATTGCTGTATTCATTGGCAACATATACCCTTGTTCCAGTTGGGTTGACTGCAATACCTTCAGGATTGGTTCCCACAATTATAGTGGCTATAATATTGTTTGTTGCTGTGTCAATGACAGAAACAGTATTGCTTCCATAGTTTACTGCATATACCTTTTTCCCATCGGGGTTGACCACAACTCCTTCAGGATTGCTTCCTACTCCTACCGTGGCTGTAACATTATTTGTTCCTGTGTCAATGACAGAGACATCGTTACTGTAATAGTTTGTCACAAATACTTTTGTTTCAGCAGAGTTGACTGCAACTCCAGTAGGATAACTTTCCACATCCACTGTGGCTGTAACATTATTTGTTGCTGTGTCAATGACGGAGACAGTATTATTATCCTGGTTAGTCACGTATACCTTTGTTCCGGCCTGATTTAATGCAACCCCGTAAGGTTTACTTCTTACAGTCACAGTATCTATGACAGTATCATTCACTACATCGATTACAGATACAGTATTGCTGCCTTCATTAGCCACATATGCATATGGAGTAGAACCTGCAGGTTTTACTGGCTGTTCTAAAACAGTAACGTTAGCAAGTTTCGATTGTGTGCCATTGGCATTATTTACTGTTAAGTTGACTGTATAGGATCCTGCAGCAGAATACGTATGAGTTGGATTCTGCTCGGTGGAATTAGTCCCATCCCCAAAATCCCAGTTCCACAAAGTTGCATATTTTGAAAGGTCAGTGAAAGTAACTGGGAGAGGACCATAACCGCTTGTTACATTGGTTTTAAAATTCGCCACAGGATAGGTTTGCTGAGGCACAGAACATATAAACTGACCGAAGCCAGCTGGAGAGGATTCTACACATACATTGGATATAATAGTGTTTGTTGCTGCGTCAATAACAGATACAAGGTCATTGCCCCTGTTCGCTACATATACTTTATCTCCATCCGGGTTTACTGCAACTCCTTCAGGATTGGTTCCTACACTAACTGAAGCAATAACAGTATTTGTAGAAGTGTTAATTACAGAAACATTTTTGCTGTTGTAATTCGCAACATATACCCTCGTTCCCGCAGGATTAACTGCAACCCCATAAGGGTAAGTCCCTACATTAACTGAAGCAATAACAGTATTTGTAGAAGTGTTAATTACAGAAACATTTTTGCTGTTGTAATTCGTAACATATAGCTTTGTTCCTGCAGGATTAATTGCAATACCCTGGGGATAAGTTCCTACATTAACCGAGGCAGTAACAGTGTTTGTGGAAGCGTTAATTACAGAAACATTATTGCTTCCACGGTTCGCCACATATATCATTGTTCCTGCTGGATCGACTGCAACTCCTGAAGGATTAGTTCCTACATTTATTGTGGCATTAACAGTATTTGTAGAAGTGTTAATAACTGAGGTAGTGTTGCTTCCACGATTCGCTACATATACCCATGTTCCTGTTGGATTGACAGCAACTCCTAAAGGACTGGTTCCTACATTTATTGTGGCATTAACAGTGTTTGTAGAGGCGTTGATAACTGAGACTTTGTTGCTTCCGCGGTTCGCTACATACACCAATGTCCCTGTCGGATTGACTGCAATTCCCTCAGGATTAGTTCTTACACTAATAGTAGTTACAACATTATCTGTAGTTGTGTCAATTACGGAGACAGTATTGCTATTATAATTAGAAACATACGCATAAGGAACTGCACCTGCAACAGCCATAAAAATGAATATTGTAACTGTTAAAGCTAAAGCTATTAAAGATAATCTTTTTAAAGTTCCAGACTTGATTCTTTCGTATCTCTGATTTTTTTCCGCATTTCCCAAATTTACATAATCAACTGAAAATGCAGAAATAGCAAAATGGAATAAGAACGGAAAAATAAGGCACTCCGCCAGCTGTCTGAATAGCTGATGCCCAAATTTCTTATCCCGCATCACTTAACCTCATAGTTTAATTTACCACAGAGAGTAGACTCATCAAATAATATCTATTGTTGAATGACTTGCAGAAGGAGAGTGCATTGATCAGTATAGAAGATTGAGCAAAAGATCTGGAAACTGCAAACGGACATACTAATATTATGAAGAATTCTTTCAATTGTCTGAAGCTTTCTTTCTATAGGCTTAAAAATTTCTGCTTTCAATATTCTATATCTAGACTTCATATTTTTCATCCAGCTTCACATTTCATTTCTTAACTTTCCACTGGCGATATGACCACAGACAGATAATCCCAAACATCAGGCTCCAGGTTATATTCGACCACTTTATGGGCAGGCAAGGCAGAGGCAGGGCACTGTATTCAAAATCCAGTTTCCAGATATCGTTTTTGATGTCACTGCAGTTCCAGATAACAGTATCCCCGGTAGATTCTGGGGGGCAGCTGGAATATGATACGTGCCTGTCCCCTCCGAGATCAGCTCTTATAAGGGCTTTTTCAATGGGAATGCTCGAAGGCTGTACAGTATATTTGATCTGGTCAAAGAGGAGCCCCCTATCAATGATGTCATCTGTTACATATTCTATAGTTACTGTCCTGCTTTCCCCGGGCATGACAGGTATCCAGAACCCATACCTTATGGTGGTAACGTTCCCTTCCTCTCTTACAAGAACGTCCTCTATCTGGCTTCCGTCATCCAGTTTTGCAGAGACGTTACGGACCTCCAGACCTCTCGTAATTCCTTTTGATAAAATAGGCAGGCCCAGAAATCCGGAACTCTCCTCCTTGCTGAGGGAAAGATATCCATATCCAGGAACAACGGGCTTGTCTATGACATTCTTGATCGTGAGCTCTTCGGTTACATGAACTGTGGAGGAATCCACCTTGATGGTAACATTATAATGGTCCCATACCTCCACAGTAGTTCCTGCATTCACAACTGTAATCATCTGTAAAATAAAAAGCGTACTAAAGAATATTTTAAAAATTGTGTTTATGTCCAGCACTCCCCGTTGTTCAATAATGTATACTAAACAATTTTTAAATGTTTGAGCATACTGATATATATTTATTACTATGTTCTCAGAGGCTTGAAAACTTCAGGCATGATTCAAAACCTTCGTTCAGAAGAAACTATTTGATAAATCTACAGTAGCAGAGAACTTCAGGTTACTGTTCAACAACTTTGAGCACGGCTCAGATTCAAAAAAGTAATATCGGAATTTAGTTGGAGAAAGACTTAAACTGTCCAGTGTTCACGGCGTTAATGAGTATCTTTATAAAGTATAATGATTAACAATATAAATTATTTCTTTATGTGCGGAGAATTTTAACATTACTTGATTTAGTTTTCAATCCAGTTTTGACTTTACAAAACCTTAATTTAGCATGCAAATCTGTAGCTGAACCGTAGATCTATGGGGGAGTAACATGAAAAATAAAAGAGTCATTAAGAAACTTGTAAACTATGCTTCTATTGGACTAATACTTATATTTTTAACCTGTTCGTCTGCTTCCGCAGCAAACGTCCTCGACATTAAGGTCACAGAATCTGTAGATCTGACGGACGAATATGATGGAGTTACGCTAATGCAGGGCTCTGCTTCAGGCGCAGGAGGAAGCATCACCATAACAAACAAGCTATCAGAAACACCTCTCACTGACATCTCGCTGAATTTCATTAAGGGGAGCACCTCTAACTGGGCATCCTCCACATCAGGTGTCAGCCTTGACACATCAGGCGCCGATGTCATAGTCCACATCAATTCTCTTGCTGCAGGGGGATCGGTAATAATTACCTATGATTGCACAGGTTCAAGGCCTTTAGTTTTCAATGAAAGCTACAGCACCAGCAAAATCCTTATTGATGGTAGCGTTGACGTTTCCCTTAAACTGGAAAATAATGCAGGTGCAGATATCACCGATATTCAGCTTGTTAAGACTGCTGCAAATTATGATTCGGATTCAACTGCAGATTTCATTTTTTCAGACTCATCAGCTACTCTTGGGACCCCTTCAATAACCGGCGGAAACATGATTACCTGGGATATTTCAAAACTGGCTAGCGGGGCAAATGCTATTCTTAATTTCACGGCTACAGAAAACGATGAAAATGCCCATAACAGTGGAGGGCCCCAGAGTTCAATGCAGCACTATCTCGAAAATACCACCCTGAAGTTCACAGTTGATGATGGGAGTTTATCCGGCAGCGGCGTCGGGCTGGACGGAAACCCGACCGCCACTACCTCAAACTTTGAAATCAGCCTGAAAAAAGAACAATTGAGTTCAGGCGGAAGTGAATATGTAGACGATTGGGCATTCACGCCAACAATCAACAACACCGATACCGAATCAATAAGTTATGCGATATCCTCAGTAAACCTGTACGTCACCACCAGCTCGGCCCTTGGTAAAAATTCAGCTGTCAACACCACGACGTACAACGATGTTGTGTTAACCAATAAACAATGGACTCATTCACCTTGGAATGTATACAATTTTCCCACCCCTGTTCCTGTGGGCTGGATTGATGTGGATCTTTCCGTCGACTTATCGGATTCTGGTGGCCAGCTTTCCAAAACTTATTCAACTACCGAGGGAGCATACAAACTTATTGGAAAAATATACATAGTAAATGGCTATCTCGTGGAAGCTAAGAAATCCGTTGCCAGGAACAACACAGCAAATCAATATGATATCACCCTCTGGGTCCACAACCTGGGAAACCTTGAAACGCCTCCAGCTGTATATGTATATGATATTGTTCCAACGAGTTTCTCAATGGTGTACAACGAAACAGCCCCGGATGGGAGCACACCAGTAAGCTCTCCAATAAATGGATATGCCTACTGGTGGCAGGTAGGACCCCTGGAGCCAACGGGAACACAGGGAAACGAGGCTTATATCAACTATACAGTAGAGGGCAGCGGGACTTACAGGATGACAGACCTCTTCATTCTTGGTATTGACCCGTCTTATACCCTGAACATGCAGAGCACACCTTTCCTGAGAACCGGAACATCGATAGATTCAGGTTCAGGGGTAAAACCTGTCTTTAGTCTACTGATGATGGCTGCTCTTCTCTTTGGGATTGTCGGACTCAGGCAGAAAAGAAAAGAAAAATAAACGCAGATAATCAAGAAGGAGGACTGAACTTGAGGAAAGCACATTACTGCTTCCCAGGCCCTCCTTTCACTCCCCCATTAAATTATTTCAGCTAAATATCCCTCAACTGGCTTATATCTCCATTTTTTTCGTGCCCTTCCAGTTTTTCCACGGTTACAGAACACGCCTCTCCAACTTCTTAAGCAAACGAAAAACTTACTTTTTTATTAAAAAGGTCTTCCAGAGGGTCAAATATTAGAGCTTTCAGATACTGTAAAATTGGTATCCGTACTAATTTTTGCATCAGCTTTCTCTCCAAGCAGGCGGTCCATGACCTTACAAGTTACAAGGTCTCCTGCTACATTTACTGCAGTCCTGCACATATCAAGAATCCTGTCAACCCCCATTATGAGAGCTATCCCGCTTGTGGGAATTCCGACACTATTAAGGATCATTGCAAGGACGATAATTCCTACCCCGGGTATTGAGGGTGTTCCAATGGAGGCTGCAACAGCCATAACCATTACTATGAAAAGCTGATAAGGCCCGAGATGTATCCCGAAGACTTCAGCGAGGAAAACAGTGGCTACTCCCTGATAGAGCGCAGTCCCGTTCATGTTCACTGTTGCTCCGAGGGGGATAACGAACTGAGAAATAGAAGGCCTGACACCTAAGTTTTCCTGGGCTGTTTTAAGAGTAAGGGGCATCACTGCGGCAGAACTTGAAGTTGAAAAAGCAAGAAGAAGAACATCCCGAATAGCCTTCAGGAAAGTAAATGGATTGTATCTGGCGACGAAAAAAATAATCAGAAGATTAAGACACATCAGGAGCACCAGGCTTGCAAGTACTGTGCCCACATATACAACCATCCCCATGAGGGCATCGATCCCGAGTTTAATAGTAAACTTTGTAAGGAGCCCAAAGACGGCGAGGGGTGCAAGAGACATGCTCCATTTGACCACAGTCATGCAGATTGACTGCACGGAATTAAGAAAGCTGACCATTGGAGTAGACTGCACCTTATCAAGAGATACAAGGGCAACCCCTATAATGACTGCAATAAAAACTACCTGCAGCATTTCCCCATTAACCATAGCCCCAAGGGGATTTGAAGGAAAGAGGCTTCCAACTAGTAAAGAGGGAAAGTTCAGAACCGAAGGATCGAAATCTAAACTTGTGGACACAGCCTGAACTTCGCCTCCCAACGCACTTTCAACCAGGTCTCCATTAATATATTTCCCAGGATGAATATAAAGTGCCATTCCGAGTCCAATAACAGTTGCAATTGCTGTTGTCATTATAAAATAAACTGCTGTAAAGAGCCCTGTCCTTTTAAGTTCACCCATACTCTGCGAAGCAACTCCCAGGATAATTGAAGCAAAAACAAGAGGTATGACAATCATCTTCAGAAGCGCAAGAAAAATATAACCCGGAAGAGCAATCCATTCTCCTATTATTTCTGCATGGACCGGATCAACATACCCTCCAAGGGGTCCTAAAAAAAGCCCCAGAGCTATTCCGAGCCCCATGCTTATCAGGATTTTTAGCCAGAGCTTTTTTTCAAGCAAGCTGTGAAGGTTACGGCTCAGGCTCTTAAGATAGTTGTTGCGCCTTAAATCAAGAGGTGTATAGATCCGGGTTATTCCATCTGCAATTCCATGGCCCAGTAATCTGGTTTCCTCGGCAATTTCATGGGTGAATTGTTTCGGACTCGGAATGTAATGATGGTCTTTGCTTTTCATGGGGGATCACAGGGAAAAATAAATAGGGATTTCAGAATTATCATTTTTAAGAAGTTCAGTTTAATTGATATTACTTTCAACGTTAAATTATATAAAATCTTAGAAAATATACAAAATATACTTCCGTTGATCTGTTTTCAAAATTAAAGCACTTAATTATAAAATGAAGTATAAAATTTGGAAGAGTAAGGATTATAGAAAAAAATTACTGAGGAGGTATTTGCTTGAGAAGAACCAGGATCTGCACAGTTAATTTCTGTAAAAAATAATTGGAATGAGCTTGAATCAAGGCCTGTGCCTTAAAATCAAAGTCCATGCCACTCTTATGATTTCATTTATCTAGGCTAAGAAAAGAATGAAAAATCTGTCTCAGAAATTACACGCGTGTTCCATTCCAGATTTTATCCATACCTCCTTGATACCCGTATCTCCAGCTGCCAGTGAAAGAACCGCAGTTATCTGCCATGGTAAACTCGAGGTTTCCCCCATCGTTATTTGAAGAATAAGACCAGTTTCCCACAAGCTTTTTGTCGGAAACTGAAGCCTGGATACGCTGATGAGGGATGTTGCCTGTAGATATCCCAGTGACATTGTTTCCCGACTGCTCAAGATCCATAAATCCAAAGTCAGTATCCCATATGCCAGTCCAGCTGCAGCCCTGTGTCTCAGGCTGTGCCGTCATATTAACAGTTACAAGATATGAGCCCGTCTCATTCCAGCCCAGATAATGGAATGTAGTCGCAGAGTCAAAGACCAGAGCAGATCCTTCGAGCCGAATCCAGGGATCTATTTTCCTGGTCTGGTCCACAACAATGAATTCTGCTTTACCTCCATCATTGGCTATGTAGACAAGCTTACCGTCGGGACTGAATGCAGGACCATACTTTATTCCCTGACCGGTCCAGTCATAGATATACTGTTTTCCTTCTTTCCCGTCAGCTACGACGAATTGCACATCTTTACCTTCTCGGGAGGCTCTGGCTGCATATGCCAGGTGTTTGCCATCCGGGCTGAAGGTCAGACCCCAGACGTCAGTATAGTTATTCCCCTCTATTCCATCCACAACCACATGCCAGCCGTCATTACTCCTGGCAGCATATGCCGTGTGATTGGAGTCCGGGCTGAACAATATCGGCTCTCTCACTTCACTGTAGTTCTTTCCTTCAATACCGTCAAGCACTACAAAATAGCCTTCTCCGTCACTCTTTGCCCAGTAAGCTACATGAAGGCTATCCGGGCTGAAAACAACTTTGCCGACGCCAGGGAATGGGTACTCTTTTCCATATACTTCATCGACAACTACTCTGTGAGAACCATATGTAGACGGGCCAATGCGCATGTCAAAGGCAAATCTCTGGCTGTTAGGACTGAAGTATAAACCATATATAGCGCCATCGTTTCCAAGATCCAGGGTTTTGTTATTCATTATTATATAGACTGGATCTCCGACGTAGGCATTTATGCTGCTGTATGCCCATCTTGTGCTGTCAGGGCTAAAGACAAAATTAGCCCCTAATTGTTCCGTCTCCTTGCCATCAAGAACAATAAAAGTGCCTTTACCACCCTTTGAGATATAATATGCCAGATGCTTGCTGTCCGGACTAAATGTAAGGCCATAAGCATTATCGTATAGTTTCTCTTCCCCGTCCATAACCACTGCTACTTTATCCCCGGCATCAGCCAGATATGCGACTCTTTTGCTGTCAGGACTAAAAACGATAGAATAGATTTCATCGTACTTTTTACCCTCTGAACTATCTATAACCGCGAGCCACCTTCCATCTGATAAGGCTTTATAAGCCAGTCGAGTACCATCAGGGCTGAAAATTAAATCTCTGAAATTAGCATAGATTTTCCCTTCTGTTTTCACCCCTGGACCAGCGACAACCAGTGAATAGCCTTTACCACTATTATTCCAGTATGTGATTCTGGTGCTGCCCGGATCTACAGTACCTATTGTTAAATCGTCAATTTTCTGCCCTGAAAAGACCAGCTTCCAGGAGATGTTTCCGGAAACATTCTCTCCGATGCTGTTGTTTATCTCCCATGTATTTTGATTTCCACTGGCACCCAGCTCGCTGGCTGTTAACCCACTTGCGACCGCTACACTGGATGCTGTAACCAGCAAAAAAAAGCCAATCAAAAAAATTTTACTCCTCATAAGTTATTTCCCCCTATGAATATTATACAAATTAGTATATACAATTAATGGGGGGCATAGGGAACTAAAAGCGTGCTGATTAAAGTACATTCTATATTTATTCGATCAATAGATTGCCGAATGTTCTGTCTTCGGTTTTGTCCAGCGCTTCTGTAAATGCGTCTTCTTTATCTCAAAAATATACCTGAGTCTACTTTTTATAATGAGTATCGTGCTGAAAAGAATTAGTGTTAAAAAGGATCGAATTTAAGGCAATCCTCTGCCATATATAAGATATGAAATTCACACTTGATTATACCAATATGCTAGCCCGACAGTTCGGATATAAAGGCAACCTTCATGAGTTCTGGCTTGGTATGAACTTTGAATCCGAAAATAAAAACCCAGCTCAGCGAGCTAATTTTAATTCAAATAAGTCCAATAATACCATTTTAACCGCCAAAAATCCACGAACCAGTATTACATTCAATGATACCAGCGTAACTGCCAGAATCACAATGGAGCATCTTGATGAAAAGCCGAATTATTATAGCCAGCTGCTGAAAATGGAAGAGAGATAAGGCGCAAACCGCGAGAATTGAATTCTATCTTTTTTACATTCCCGGGTACTTCAAGAGTCAGAAAAACAACAAAAATAGCGATTTCCTTTTGGTTTTGCTCATATAAAACACCTTCAAAGGAAAATCAATTTTGATCCCTTTATATCAGGCACTTAATAATTTCAAATCGGTTTTGTAGGTTCGGAGGGACTTCACAGCTACTTTTTGTTAATTATTAATAAGTTTTGTGTCCAAAACTTCTAAAAATCAAAAATCCGGCAATAATTATGGATTCGAAAAAGAGATAAAAATATATGAGGATTTGGCCAGTAAAACATATAACTATTTATCAGAAAGTCATTAATGTGTTTTAAATGTACTACTAAAACCTGATTTTAATTCCATAAGATAAGGTGGAACAATGAGAAATATTATAAAATATGGAATTTTTTTGGTTGTGACTCTTTCTTTGCTGACACTAAATGTTTTTGCGCTATCCAACCCTTCAAGTAATAGCATTGAACCCAGAAGCAGTGGGGAAGAGCCCATTGGCATCAACATAAATATAAATTTCGAACCTTACAATCATGAGCAGTTAAGAGACTACTCCGACACGATTGTAATAGGCACCGTTAAAGAAATACTTCCACCCAGATGGAATACCTTAGATGGCAAACATCCTAATAAATCACCTGCTGAACTTAACTCTACAAACATCATTTACACTGATATCATTATAAGTGTTGATAAATACCTCAAAAATCCATTATCATCAGGAGAGGTCACAGTGAGAATTACTGGTGGGACAATCGGAAACGTTAGCATGTCTACAGATGCTGACCCGAGCTTCAATACCAGCGAAAAAGTTTTGCTCTACCTCAACAGAGACGATAATCCGGCTACAAAAGATATCAGTCCTGAACATTTTGTAGTTTTGGACTTTCACCGGGGAAAGTATACATTAACTGATGAAGGAAAAGCCATAACAACTGATGAAACTATTACTCTGGATGAACTGCTGAGTACGATTAATCAAACCGGTAACCCGGATGTACAACAGAATAAGACGAACTATACAGAAACTTCAGATAATACAGGAACAGCAGGCAAGCAAGAAAGATTCGGTTCTACTATAGAGTCAAAAAGAATTCCTGTCATAAGCTTCTTCTGGGCACTTGCAGCAGTGATTGGGGCAGTTACAATTTTAAGACACAGGCAGAAATAAGCCATTAATAATCTTTTTAAACGGCTTTTCTGCTTCATTTAGAAGGCAGTACCTGTGAGTTTATTATAAACCGAAAATCAAAGCCATTTGGAGAGGAAGTAGGAAAATGAGCACTTACAGTAATGGCATTCTTTTATTCAGGTTCAGGAATGGAATACTCGAAGTGATGCTGGTTCATCCGGGAGGACCAATTTGGGCAAAAAAAGACGATGGGGTGTGGTCAATACCTAAAGGGCTACCCGAAGAGCATGAAAATCTCCTGGACACGGCAAAAAGAGAATTTAAAGAAGAAACAGGTTTTGAAGTTGACGGCGAGTTTATTGACCTGGGAGAGTTAAATCAATCCGGCAACAAGATCGTGCACATATGGGCTCTTGAAAAAGACCTGGATATAACAAACATTGTAAGCAACACGTTTACGCTTGAGTGGCCAAAAAACTCCGAGAAAATACACGAGTATCCCGAGGTCGACAAAGCAGGCTGGTTCGATATCGGGCTAGCTAAGAAAAAAATACGAAAAGGACAAACAGGCTTTATTGATAAACTCACGGCTATTCTTAATTACTCTCAGAAGGAAAATCACTTAGAAAAGGAAAAAAGATATCGGCAAACTACGCTATTTTAAACATTGACCAGAAGTTGCATCCAGAAGACATTCGTGAGTTAGTGCGACTGATATTAGCTCCTGAGTAAGCGAGAAGGATTCAGTTCTACGGCGGGATCAAAAAGCGCTAATTTCATAAGTTCTTTCTGGTCTCTTTTAGCAGGGATCGGGACGGCCATTTTTGTAAGAAACAAGAAATAACAAAATGCAGGGTATAAGTTTTATTACTCTCTCTGAAAGTCATATAGTATGATGCACAAAATTCCATAGGCTCTGGGTATTTGAGAAGAGGGACTGAAAGTCCCTCTAAAATTTTTTGAGTTCATATGAAATTTGATATCCTTCAAAAGCTTCGGGAATCTTTAAACCTTACTGCCAGGTAACCTCAAGAGGCTTCCTGCGGGGGATTCCATATATTTTGTATTGTGGGTAACCGAACATCATTGAATAGGCACATTTTCTTCCTGCGGGAAAGCCGAGTTCCTTCTGGAGAGGCTCATAGAACATGGCAGCTGCTGCAACAAAGCCAGCCCAGCAGGTGCCAATTCCGAATGCAGGTGCAGCGATATCGAAGTGGGTAAGGGCAATTATTGCATCTGTAGATGCAATTGGGTTTCCTTCAGGGATATGGGAAAAGAGGAGATGGGGGGCATTTCTGCAAATGACATCATTTCCGTGTTCCCATGCCCAGATAAGAGCAGGTACGTAGCCGCTCATGGGATGAGGAGTGTTCACCAGACTCTTCATCCATTCTACGGTGAGTTCGGCAATCCTCCTTACTTTCGCCGGGTCGTGGATAACCAGCCACGCTACAGGCTGACCGTTGGTTCCGGATGCAGCGTAGCGAGCAATGTCAAGGACTTCAAGGATTTTCTCCTTTGGCACGGGCTCGCTGGTGAAATGACGTACAGACCTGCGTTTCTTGAGATAAAATTCCAGGTCTTCCGGAGAAATAACACCTGCCCCTTCAGGCAGTGTGACCTTCTCTTCAGGCCGCAAGTCCAGGACAAGGGCTCCAAAAGGACAGAAAGCCTCGCAGTGTCCACAGTATAGACAGTGCTGAATATTTGTTTCCTGTACTTGCGGGAGATGGGCTTCATCAGCTGAATCGATAATACCGGACGGGCACACCTTTGTGCAAATACCGCAACGTGTGCAAAGCTCCTGATCAACAATAATATGAGTCATAAGTGTCAAAACCTGCTAAAGCACATAATTAACCGGCAATATTTATTTGCTTTTCTTTATCTCTCTGTGTAAAGACTTTATCATTCAATTGTCGCATGGACAAAGGATAATAGATTGTTTACTTTTCTGTCCCTGTTTACTCCATGGAAATACATTTGTTTATACTCTTCAGCAGGTACTTGCTTAACTCTGTAAAAGCCTCTATTTACAAGGAAAGGTTCAACCATTCCTTCCTTAATGCCAAATTTAAGTGGCTCTCCTTGTTGAAT
Organism: uncultured Methanosarcinales archaeon; assembly: GCA_964560735.1. Lineage (GTDB taxonomy): Archaea > Halobacteriota > Methanosarcinia > Methanosarcinales > Methanosarcinaceae > Methanosarcina. The sequence goes on from CAZLNG010000012.1 coordinate 26,824, forward strand.
GGTATAATTAAAGATATTTTTCCCTACTTCCAGTTCACAGGTCCCGTCAACTAATGATTCAGGATAATAATCAAACAGTATAACACTTCCCTTACCGGAATTCTTTACAATAAAAGATAATGTTTCATCGACTGCTTCAAGAGAAATGTACATAATAAGCCCTTCCATAAGGAAGAGGGTTTTTAATGACCTCTCGAATCCATGTGTAATAAGCTGTTCGCCAAGTTTTTGGGTCTCAAAATCAATAGGAACATATATCACGTGATCCTGGAGAGAACCAAAGATTTTTTTGATTTTTTCTATTTTTACGCATTGAGTGTCTGGATGATCCAACTCAAAAACTTTTACTTTTTCTTTCAGACCTTCAATTCTGTATGCTCTGGTATCGTATCCTGCTCCCAGGATAACCAGCTGCTCAAGTCCTTCATCGATATTGCTCTTTACAAAATCGTCAAAATACCTGACCCTGGCCCGAATAGAATTGGCAAGTCCCGGAAAAAGAAGTTCGTAGTGTTCTGACATTTCTTTTGTCTTATCTGGATTTGATGCTGCAAATGCTAGAACCTCTGGATCAACAAAATAAACTGCATAAGGGTCATAACAGATTCTTTCGACTTCTGGCTTTTTCGATTCTGCAACTCTGTGAAGAGCGATAAGTTCTGCCATTTTACTGGATCCCTTTCGATGCTTGTTCGCTTCACTTGAATTTGTGATGTTAATTTGTTTATGCATTTATAAACCTCCTGTAAAATTACGATTTAGTAGATAAGTCTAGTCAGTCAGGTTAAGAGAACCCGAGTTTAGCTCTTCGGTTGACAAGTATTTTTCATTTTTATCCCGTTTTTCTGGGATCAGGATCACACGGTGCATGAAGTCAGCAACATCTATGAAAAATTGGTATTGAGAAATTCCCTTCTTCTCCAATAATTTTTGAAAATCAGGGCGCATTTCTGTAAGGCCCTTTAAAATCAAAGTCAAGAAAATGGTTACTTCGACTGGATCAATATCACGCCGGATCAGTCCTTCATCAATTCCTGATTTTATCGCATTACAAGTTATTTCGAATGTATCCTGACGCAACTTAAGAATATTTTTTACAACATCATTCATATCTTCATGGTCTTTTATATCGAACCTTCCTGACCTGAAGTAAAGGTATGCTTGATTATAATCTGGATACATGTTCACGAACTCAAAGTATACTTTTCCGATCGTATCCAGTATTTCGAGACCTGTTTTGCAATTTTTAATTTCTTCCTCAATCATGACATTCAAGATTTTTATCCCACGCAGGACAACCGTGAAAAAAAGAGATTCCTTGTTTTCGAAGTAAAGATAAAGCGTCGCTTTGTTAAGCTCTACCTCGTTTGCAATATCATCCATCGAAACGTTATCGTAGCCTCTGGAGAAGAACAGTTTTTCTGCAGCATTAAGAATATAATTGCGCCTTCGCTCTTTTTCCTGCTCTTTTATTTCTTTCATAGACACTTCAATCACCAAAAATAACCGTTATTTAGTATTTTAACTAATAGTTATAATTATAACTTAAGGTTATCATTGGATATGAAACTTTGTATTTTGTATGAATACAGAAGCAGAGTAATTAACCTTCTTTTCAGCTCATCCCGAAACTTAAAAATTGCTTTTTCAGAAGGAAAATTAAATAGGCTTTGATATCCAAATTAGCCTTCAATATACAAATTCTTAAGAAGGGGAAAAGGATATGGACACAGAAGAAATTCGGGCGATTTTCAAGTTTTCAACTCAGGAAAAAAATATAATTTCCAGTTTTGGAGTTCAAGAAGATTTATTTCTTCCTTTTCTGCTTTCATTGAAATCAGGAGGCTCATGGAGCTATTCCTCCGAAGAAAGAAAAAGCATTGCATTAAAGGATGTTATAACCTATTATGATGAGGACAGTAAAACCGGGTATACTCTGGAAAAGATATACTTCTTTATTGATCCTGAGGTCATAAAGGAAGAAGGAGTTGTCAACAGGCTGGAAAAATGCGGGGCAAGGGAAGAAAGAGAACTTGTTGAAAGACCTTATAGTATAACTCTGCAGGCGAAAAAAGTAATATTTGCAGAAGTAAACCCTGAGCTAAGAAAAATAAAAGTCAGAGAGTTGAAGAAAAAACAGATAACACTTAAAGGTACTCCGGCATACAGCGCAGCTCATGAGCTGGAACATCTTGAAAAAGGAGAAGTGAAAGGAGTTCCGATATGGAGCTTTGAATATGTTAAAGAGGCTTAAAAAATAAGCAGAAAAAGGCTCAGTAAAATACTGTATGGTTCTAAAGTAAACTGTATTCGAAAAGACCAGATTACAATTTTTTAACCCATGCAGCCTCATTCACTATACCAAACCTTTCTTGTACGCTCGACGAAGGAGAGCGGCCTTGCAGACGAAAGATACGAAAGAAGAGAAAAGAAAAGCTAAAAAATATTGCCAGAAAGGAAAAACAATAGATAAAAACAATAGCAAACCTTCATGGACGCTAGAAAATAATAATTATAACCACAAGATACCTGAAAAGATTCAAACTTAACAGGATTAAACTACACTGAAAAATACTTTTTCCACATTTCTTATTATTTTGCTAACTTTTGAATTTCTTTTGTCTTCTTCTTTTAGGGAAGGGTCGCCAGACAAGCTGGCGGAGGCGCTTATATCCCTGTGGATTGAAATACTGTTGTAATCAGATAAAGTATTTATCTTATCTAACTATCTGGCAGCGAGCCTGTTTCAATCCTGCAAGAAGCAGAAGAGAAAAACAGAGGTTTCAGTTTCGAGTGTTCTGAATAGTATCAGTCGATTGATCAGGAGCCATCATATTATTTCTATCTTATCACTTCTACCTGAGATTATTTCTATCTGGTCATTATATCTGACGATTTCTACCTGATTACTTCTGCCTGATTATGTTTTTGACCCGCCTGTCCCATTCTGTGGACTCGAAAAGTTCCCTGAGTTCTGGAGAGTCGTCAATGAAGCAGAATCCCCAGTAGACCGCAGGCAAAAACTCCCGCTTCCACTGGTCCTTCTTCTTTTTGTCGAGAAACTGGTATGTTTCCGAAGACGATAGCCGGCTTACGAAACCAAGCACCTTTACAAGATCCGGGATTGTCTTCTGGGCGGAACCAAGTTTCAGACATTTAAGCCTGAGGCTGTCTATCTTTCTAAAATCGGGCTCAAATCCCAGGCTCTTTAAGATCCTGTTTTTCTCGGGCATCGAGAGATGTGCACCTTCGTACTTAAGAGAGTTCAATGCCTGAAGTTTCAGCAGCCATTCAACTTCCCCAAAGACCTTGGGCTTGTGCTGCCTTGAAACATCTCCTAACCTGCGGTCTTCGTAAGCTTCCCGCTTGAGTTTATTTATCTGCCCGGAAAGTTCGGTAAGCTCTTCTGCATCCATCAATTCTCTTACCCTGAACCGCAGAGTAGCCCGCATGAGTTCGCGCTTTTCTCGCTCAAAAGCTCCTATATCCTTTTCTTCGGTCAGAGATAGCAAGCGCGAGAAATATTTCGCTCTTATGGCAGTCGGAGGAAGCCGCACAGGCACTTCCTTTATCTGAGTTTTCCCTTTGCCTTTTCCAAGAGCACTGACGTCCACTTTATTGATCTCTATCTTTCCTTCTTCAATTGCTCGTGCTGAATCCCCTTCGGAAAATAGTTCCTCCAGGCGAATTTCGGGTTGCAGCATCTGCACCTGGTCAACCTTTTCCCCGTTAAAAACCCCTTCCCCGAAACGCTGGTAAAGAGAGTCAATGCTGTCCGAAATCTCAAAAATGCTGCCCTTCTGCTTGCCTGAAACAGAAGAAAGCCTTGTAACCCTTCCGATCTGCTGCTCAAAAAGCCTCATACTCAGGGTGGGACGGAGCAGAACTAAGGACTCGAGGCCTGGAAAATCAAAACCTTCAATCAGCATGCCTACCGCGCAGAGAACATAAGGAGGTCTTCCGATTTCCTTGAAGGCTGCAAGGAGGGCATTCTGTTCTTCCTTGGGGAGTTCGGAGGTTATAAAAGCCGCATCTCTGAATTCGCCATCAGGAGTATAATTCTCAAAATCTACAGGCAGGATAGGATCAGAATCCTGTTCCAGTTTCTGGGCAGCGAGCTCCCCATTAAATATAGAAGCAGTAAGCTTTGCATGGAAAGCGTTGATTTCTTCGCCGCTGGCTCCGGCCCCATAAACGCGCTTTCTCACGGGAGCACAGAAAACAAGGGTTTTTACATTCCTGTGCTTTACCATTGAATCGTAGACGTCTTTTGCAAGCTGGGTTCTTCGAATCACTTTTTTTAACTTATCGGCAGTGCTGCAGTCGAGGAAAAGGTCCTGTTTATCAAGCTCATCCAGTCCCTTTTCAAAGTCAAAGATCTCAAATATATCTTCTGAACTTTCTGCAATCGTATATTTAAGGGGAGCAAGTTCTTCATCCAGAATACATTCGGGAAGCGTTTTTGCGTAAATTTCCCGCATATCTCCTGCAATCTCATCCACGAACTTGACATTTCCGACCACACCCTGGAATGGAGTTGCAGTCATCCCCAGAATTTTGGTCCTTTCCCCCAGCTCATTAAGAAAATCGTTTCCTTTGTTATTGATGAAATTGTGAATTTCGTCTACAATTGCAAGGTCGGTGGATTCGAGAATCAGGTCTTTGATCTCAGCCCCCTGTTTTCCAAGTATTGTCTGCAGAGATGCAAAAAGCACAAAGCCTTTACCGTTTCCCTTCCCGATGTTTTTTAACGCTTCAGCAAGTTCCTTCCTATCTACCTTATTTTCGGAAGAGAAGAGGGTACTGTTTGGAAAAAGTGGATTATTTTTCTTCCTGTCATAATACGTCTGACTGAGAAGAGGGTTGTTTTTCGAGACAAGGAAAAGCACAAGTTTTCCATCATCATAATATTTTTTCATTATATGTTTCGAAAGAAAAGTCTTGCCCCAGCCCGTAGGAACCTTAATGTAACCTCTCTGATGGGTTTTAAAATAGTTCAGAATATCCTCAAAGATTTCCTTCTTGTCATCCCTCAAGGGCTCGAGCTCGACTGTTTCCATACTGGCTGCGGCTTCATTTGAAATTGTCATCAGTATGCTGTCCTTAAACTTTTCACTGTATAATTTTTTTAGCTTGTTTTCAAAACCAGAAAGTACCTTTCAAAATGGTTTCTGGAAAGCGGAATAGTACATGCAACAGGAAATTTTGCATGTAACTGCAAACATTATAAGAAGTAACTCCCCGCAAATTGCAATAATATATAAAAAACTTCAATGAAGAAATTTCATTTTAATCAGAAGATTTCGCTTCAATCAGAAGATTTCGCTTCAATCAGAAAATTTCGTTTCAATCAGAAAATTTCATTTTAATCAGAAAATTTCGCTTCAATCAGAAAATTTCGCTTCAATGAAGAAATTTCATTTTAATCAGAAGATTTCGCTTCAATCAGAAAATTTCAGTTAATTTATTCAGTTGATTTGCTTCCTTCCAGAAACGGAAGGTATTGACTGGAACTGTTTTATTAAAAGGAATCCCATTGGAATAATAAGAATTACGTCAATATATATGTTGTGGCAAAAATGTCAGAAGGAAAGGGCAAATAAGGATTTTTCGGGTCCTTTAGCCCTCTTCAGTAACTCTTTGAGAAAACTTAAAAGAACTTTGGTCTTGCAGATATATACTTCGCAAGGGGCAGTTTTCTGTAAGGTTTGCCACCTATTTCGCCTCTGACGCGAGCATTGAGTTCTTCCGGAGTAATCTGCACCTTTTTAGGTTTGTCCTGCTCGGATTCAGCTCTTATGGTTACGTTAATGGTACCTTCCTCAACTTCTTTATCGCCGATAACTACCACATAAGGTGTCCATTCTCTGCCTGCTTCCCTGACCTTCTTTCCTATGGACAGGTCGCGGTCATCAATATCAACCCTGCAGTCAAGCTTCTTTGAGACTTCCTCGGCAAAAGCAAGGTGCTTTTCTGAGATTGGCACAATACGGACCTGAGTTGGAGAAAGCCAGACTGGCAGCATGGGAACCTTTCCTTCTTCAGTTTCCATGGCAGCCTTTTCAAGGAGAGCATAGATGCAGCGCTCGATCGCCCCACTCGGAGAGCAGTGAAGGACAGTGGGTCTCTCAAGTTTGCCGTCATCATTTACGTAAGAAATGTCATACCTTTCTGCATTTTCTACATCTATCTGGACAGTTGAAAGGGCGCTTGCCTTGGCCAGGGCGTCCACGAAGTTAAACTCGAACTTCAGCACGAAATAGAAGAAGCGAGTGTCCCACATCTCCACAAGCACGGGTTTGTTGACGGTTTTTGCCATGTTGACTACTAGGTCTTTATTAGACTCGTAAAAGTCCCTTGTGAAGCGTATGGCAACCTCATAATCGTTAATATGGATTCCCATATTGTCAAGTACATCGATACACAGGTCATACTGCTGCTTGAACTGGTCCACAGCCTGGTCCATATCCTCACAGAGAGTATGCATGTCAGGCATGGTAAAAGCCCTGAGTCTTCTTAAGCCCACTAGCTCCCCCCGCTGCTCCTTTCTGAAACTGTAGCGGGTCATTTCGATCATCCGGAGAGGCAGGTTCCTGTATGAGATGGTCATGTCGTGGTTCATAAGGAACTGTCCGAAACAGGCTGCAAAGCGCAGGAACATCTGCCTCTTATCAGACTCAATAGAATACTGCCTTGCAGGGAACCTATCCAGATATTTTTTCAGAGTTGGGTGATTCATGTCGTACATTAGAGGGGTTTCGACTTCCATTGCCCCGAACTCGGTTGCGACATCAAGCACATAATTCTCAAGAAGAGATTTTACAAGCCTTCCTTTAGGGTAATAACGCATATTTCCCGAATCTGAACCTGGCTCATAGTCCGCAAGTTCAAGCCTGCGCATAAGCTCTACATGAGGGGGAGCCCGCTCAACAGCCCTGCTTTTGGAGATCTCATAATTTACAAACTTCTGGAGTTTCGGGAAAGGAGTCAGGTCAAAACTTTCAACTTCATGAAGTTCTCCTTCAGGAGTTAAAATGCACCAGTAAGACCTTGCAGTACTTTCAGCTTTCAGGGCTTCGGAAACAACTTCCTCCTTTTCTCCCTCTGCCTTGGATTTGACCGCTGGTTTTTCAACTCCTTCAGGGCGAATGCTCCTTGAAAGTTCGGATAGAGGATGCCCTTTACAGCTTACGGTAAAGGCTTTGTACCATCCGAAGGGCGCACGTTTTACCTCATATTTACCCGAAAGAGCAGCTTCTATTCCCTTTAAGACCTGTACTGCAACTTTAGGAGAGGAAAGGTCAGAACTTAAATGGGCATAAGGATAGAGCATTATACGGTCTGTTTTAACCTGGGCTGCTACCTTTTCGATCTCAGAAACAGCTTTTTGTATAGCTTCTTCAGGGTTTGCCTCGTCTACACTTTCGACAGCCGTAAAAGCGGTAAGTGCCTCTTCTAGTCTGCCAGACTTTAACGAATCTTCAATTTTTTCAGCAACTGGAGTTTGTTTTTTGGTTTCGTACTCAATATAATCAGAGTGAATGAGCAATAACTGCATTCTATCACCTATGCTAGTCAATGGAATATGGTTCCGAAACACTTCGGGTCTGAATTAACAATTAACTTGTTTCAGGACTGTCTGCGGTCTGTACCCATCAACAGATCTTGATTAAAGGAAATAAAGAAGAATATATGACAGTCCTAACATCCTGCAACGATATAAAGCAATCCCTTTCGACCGGTATCTCTTGTTTTAACCTGAGAAAATTGCCCAGATTTCCGTTTTCCTGTCAACCTGTATTTTACTGAGCTATCTTCAGGAATTATTTTTCTTAAATGTTTTCCTAATTTGTTTTACTGGATTGTTTTACTGAATCATTTATCGGATGTAGCCTTACACTTGTTTGGCTTGAGGTAGAGGTTAGAATCCACAAGTTCAGGATGAATATGCTCCTGATAAACCCTGTAAGCCGCGACTAATGCCCCCAGAAGCATAGGGGCTGCAAAAAAACCTGCAATTCCACCAACGAAAGCTCCACCCAGGAAAGCTAGCAATAGAGGCATCGGATGAATTTTAGACTTCATACCTGTAAGGTAGGGCCTGAGGATAAGTTCGGGTGGGCCATAAATCACAAGGGAAGCGACCACAAAGAAAAGAGCCGCACTTTCAAAACCCTGCTCAAAGTAGCGGAATAAAGCCAGAGGGACGAGTACCATATACCCGGCAAAAAGAGGAATTACTGAAGCTATGAAGATAAGAGTAGCAAGTGCAAGTACATGAGGAAAGCCAAAAGCATAGAATACAATAACCGAAGTTACACTTACTATAAGAGCAGAGTAGGCGTTACCAATGAAAATTCCTCCGAGGATCAGGTCCAGGTGACATGCGTAACGGTTTACAACTCCTTTGTACTCTTTTGGAATAACACCAAGAAAGGCGCTGTAAAGTCTGTCTCCGTCAGCCAGTATAAAATAGCAAAATACGACCGAGACTATGAAATTAATGACAAAAAGAGTGATACTCTGAGCGTATGATATAAGCCCTATACTGCCAACTGCAGGAATCAGAGATTTAAATAGATCCCAGACAGCCTCGTTAATACTCTCAAGAATACTTTCCGGAATGTGCAGAGAATTTATAAAATCGAGAATTGCGCCCGCGACTGCATATTGATTATCAAGAATCCAGGATATCTGGTTAAGAATTTCAACAACACCTACTCCGACAATGAATACAATAGGGACGAAAATGAAAAGGCTGGCAAAAAGAGCCCCGAGTTTTCTATGTTTGAACTTAACACGTAGAGGTCTGGCAATATAAGCAAATACAAGGCCGAGTACGATCCCATCCGCCAGAGGCAGAAGAATTAAAATAGCGAAGTATAATAGCACTGCTACTGCCAGGGCCGCACCGATTTTCCATCGGCTTGCAATTATCTGACTGACCCCGTCAGGGGTTTGGTTTAATTTCATTTTTTATTTCCGTTTAAACAAGTAAATTATAGAAAGTTAAAATTAGATCTACTAAGAAAAATAACAGGAATACTAAATATAATTAGAAACTATTTAAAAATATCACAGAACAATAAATTTTGAAACTACCCCCTTGATAATTCCAGAAAGCTTTTTCGAAACATATTGTACTAACGTTATCGCTGCAGCATCTTAAAGCATCAACCTGTGTTTTCTTATCAGGCCGTAATACAACGATGAATGTTATGTGACTTGTTTCTGCAACAGTGACTGGTTATAGCCTGATTCCACAATAATAGCATTAAGAAACCTGTTTCAGGCTACAGTAAGCTTTGCTCTGGATTACAGGATTTTCCTGTGATTTTTGATTTCGCGGATGAGATCAATGAATAATTTTGTCTCTTTTTTTACATCATCACTGCATATGACCGCTGAGATTGCAACCAGGCTATCAGCACCGTTTTCAATCACACTGCTGCAGTTTTCCTTATTTATTCCGCCAATAGCTACTACTGGTACTGTTATTGCAGCTTTTACTTCTCTTATTCTAGAAGGGCCAACTCCTTTTCCTGCATCTTTTTTGGTGGAAGTATCGAATACAGGCCCAAGGCCAACGTAATCAGCCCCTTTCTTTTCTGCCTGGACTGCCTCGTCCCTGTCGTGAACGCTGAGGCCGATTATCTTATCGGATCCAAGAAGCTCTCTTGCAATATCGATTGGCATATCGTCCTGACCGATGTGAATCCCATCCGCATCTACAGCCAGAGCAACATCAATTCTGTCGTTTACCAGAAATATTGCTCTGTCACTGCATATTCTCTTGATTTCGGAGGCTTCATGAACCATCTCTTGTGTACTTTTGTTTTTCTCCCGATACTGGACAATCCTGCAACCTGATTCAACTGCCTCCTTTACATCGAATAAAGTACCTTTTTTTGAAAGTTCCGAGTCCGTTACAAGATAAAAATCCATCTCCTTTAAGAGAGGATACTTTTGGTTGGAATTTTTATGGTTCATAACTGATTATGCCCATCCGGAATTTATATAAAAAATATGTGTTAAAAATAATAATTACTTTATATTTTTATTTCACATATCTTATACTTCATTTATAACAGATTTTATATTTTTGTTTCACATATTAGATTTGTATTTTCTGCAGCTTCATCTCTCTTTTAGCTTCATTTTCCTGCAGCTTCATCTTTCTTCCAACTTCATCATCTTCTTTACTTTTTCATCTGACAGGTTAAAGACTTCATCGTATAGATTAACCTTAAAGCTTCCGGGCCCATTTGATTTTTCAGCTGCAAGCTCTCCTGCTACTCCAAAGTAACAGAGGGCATTCCTGGAAGCTTCACAATAATCCGGATTAACGGCAGCAAACGAGCCGATTACAGATGCAGCCATGCACCCTGTGCCGACTATCGATCCCATTAGTTCATGCCCGTTTTTTACAGTAAAGGTCTTTTTTCCATCACTTATTATGTCTTCTTTTCCTGTCATCACAACAACTGAGGACTTTGCCTTTGCAAACTCTTTTGCAACTTTTACAGGGTCTGCCTCGATAGAAGTTGCTTCAACTCCCCTAGTTTCAGCGTTTTCTCCTGCCAGCTTTGCGATTTCGGAATAATTGCCTTTGATAATGTCAACATGAACAGAATCGAGAATCTTTGCAGCCATTTCGTCCCTGAACTTCGTTGCGCCAACCCCAACTGCATCCAGAACGACCGGGATTTTATTTTCGTTTGCGGCTCTGGCAGAGAGTATCATTGCATCAATAATCTCAGATGTCAAAGTCCCTATATTGAGGACAAGTGCAGACGAAATCTTTGTCATATCAGCACACTCCTCATGGGCATGCGCCATTACAGGAAGCGCACCAAATGCTCTTGTCATATTTGCACAGTCGTAGATGGTAACCCAGTTAGTGATGTGATGTACAAGGGGTTTGGTGTCTCTTATTGTTTTTAGCGGGTTTTCCATTAATATTCCTCAAGAGGTGTTTTGTAAACGTTTATGGTAAATGTATGTGACAAATAAATGTATGTGACAGATAAATATATGTGACGAATAAATGTATGAGATGAATGAATAATCAGGACTCTAACTTAAATATATTCCTTATTCTTGACTCTTTCCATGCCTGTATAAATAGTCATTCTTTGACCCTCATTTTTGACCCCGGAAAAAACCAGTAGTTGTAAAGATGAAAGGACAGCCGGTTTCAGTTTACAAAAATGTAAGCATAGAGAGGTTCAGTAACCGGTGACAGTGAATCAGTCTTTAATCTATTCCTCGTTCTTTAAGTAAATATATTTCTCTATTTAGATTTCTTTTTTTGTTAATTTTCTCATATAATACAGTTAATATCCAATGTTTCTTGTTACAAAATTGCATATTAATATTAAATAGTAGGATTATTTAATAGAAAAATGTTAAGATTTAAATAGTAAATCATCGTTAATATGAATACTAATAAAAGAAGTTAGGCTTCCTTCAGAAGTTTTAGAAAATACAAATTTTCATGCAGAGAAGGAGGACAGTGTTAACTACTAAGGATAATAATCTAGAGCCGGCATTCTGCAGGGCATTATCTCCAGAAAAGGAGCATATAATCCTGCAGATACTGGCAGCAAATTTGAAAGGAGAATATAAAGGAGATTAAACAAAAATAAAGGGGAAATATTATGGAAAATGAGAGTAAAATCGGAAATATTAAAGAACTCCCTATGGAAATTCAGAAGATATTAAAAAATATCGATTTTCCTGCAACCAGGAGCAAAATTATTGAACAAGAAAGAAAGAGTCGAAAAATACCGGATATATTGCAGGGTCTTGGAATGCTTCCAGACAGGGAATACACCAGCGCTGAGGAAGTCGCCACGGAACTTCATAGAATTTACATGGGGGTTCCCGCTTAAAAAGCATACCTTACTCTTTTTTTCATTTTTTTAAGGATGGCTAAAAAATATGACGGAAAGATAAAGAAAATGCAGACAAATCCCAATGAAATTTTTTATTTTCGATGATCCTGAACAACAACTTCGAATTCGCATTCTATTTTTCCAGGTTAAGCTTTGAATAATTAAGGCTTACTTTTTTGTAACTTTGACTTTGCTGGTCACTCCTATCACTTTCAGTAAGCAGCAAATTAAAAAATCAAGCTATCTTTGTGTCCTGTAAACTACATAAACGAAGGTATTGTTTATATGCATGTAAGGATCAATTCAAATAGTAATATATTAGAGGTATTCTGAATGTACTGTCCTTACCTTATAATAGTAAATCCAGATTCTGATGACGAATCCGATACCTGCAAAGTTTCCCCAAAAAAGGGTAAACTACCTGCCGAAGTAATCTCAAAATACTGTAAAGGTGACTACGAAGACTGTCAAAGATTTATGTATCGTTCACGTCTGATGGGTCGATGAATAATCTAATGACTCTTCGCAACGGAAATTTGGCTGAAAATACACAAAAAATAAGAAAGATTTCATTGAACTAAAAATTACAATCTAAGATTAAGGGGTTTGGGGGTAAAAAAAGTAACTAACGAGTATTCCAGTATGCTGAACCCGCTTGTAAATTATGGGGATAAACAAATAACCTTTTCAGGCATTTACAGTCCACCCTTTACAATAATGCTAGAAAGTAAAATAGCCTGTAAAGCATCAGAAGATATATTGGAAATCTTGGAAATCCTTCAAATATAATAAAAATATGTCAAATGATTACATATAAATTTACCACTTTATTCGCTTTAAATTTATATTAAGAACTTTTTATACGTATATCAATAGTAAACTTTCTATGATCGGTTATTTCACATAAATCAAACTATTTGAACTGAAAAGTATAGTATCCAGGAGAGGTGATTTGGAGAGAGTAATTTGGATAAGGGAATCATAAGGTAAGGTTTAGATGTCCGCTGAGTTAACAACTGTAAAGGAAAAAATTGTTTAATGTATTATTTATCAGCCCTCAGTCCTTCTTTATAGTTTCAAACCAATTTTTCCGGATATAGAGTCTGTCCGAAAAATGATTACGTGCTATAACTTTTACAATATGCAATATGCAAAACCGGAACGGATACTCTGCTATTATAGATCCATTGTGACTTTTCAACATGCGTTACAGACTTTTCGGAAGGCTCTTAGTAGATAACTATGAATGTTGCCTTTATTTGCTGATTCCTTTTTATATTCAAACTTTGTTTATTGAAATCGTACCAAAAACGTATTTAATATGTTTTTTAAGATTTAATAACTTTTGAGAACACTTTCTGATTCTCTTTATAAATAGTGTATATATAGTAGTAATATTATATAATTTACTTAGATAAAAACGTGTAAATAAAAGTCAAAATGTACATATGGGGGTAGAAAGAAATGCCACTTGTTGATATCAAACTTATTGAGGGTGTATTCTCCGAGGAAGAGATCAAGAAGCTTATCAAGGACGTGACAGACGTTGTAGTCTCGTTCATGGGAGAAAATCTCCGTAGCTTTACATTGGTAGTAGTCCAGGAAGTTAAGAGCGGAAGCTGGGGGGTAGGTGGACAGGCAATTGGATTAGAGGAAGTAAAGACCATTCAAGCAGGTACTTTAGAGAAGCCCTAAACCATATCCAGGAAAAACCGGAGAGCAACTCGAAAGGGAAAATAATTTCTAAACTGCACCAATTAACAAAAATTCTAATATAGGTTTCATAACGAACTTTTCACTTTTTTCAATGTTTTCCCAAATAGAGGAGATCACATAAGATAGCGACGTTTTAGGACAAAAAATGTAGCTATTTTCTTATTTTGGACTAATTTTCGAGGGCTGATAAATAACTTATAAGCTAAAAATAACTACCTTTTAATGTTTTGTAGCTATTGATCCACTTAAATATCTCTACTCTAGACAAAAAATCAGAAATTAATAACAGTATTTTTATTTTTTATTAGTATGCGAAAGTCATTTGAGAACTTAACTATTCTTAGCCTTATTAATATGGGATACTTTACTGATTCAAGGCACCAGGAATACAAAAATAAAAAAATCCTTTGAAATAAAATCAAAATTGATCAAAAAAATATTGGAAGAAGAAATCTAAAGTGCTGTGCATTCAGCTTTCAAGAGATGGCTTCAAGCAATTTCAATTCAGTTCAGTTAATTTTTCACCCTATTAGGGTAAATTTTTTCCGTTTTTTAATCAGAAAGGTCTGAATGAGTCCTTTTTAGAAACTGCAACTTTTACAGGAGGGTACCCTCTCTAAGATCTTCTTTGAGAAGTTTTTCAAGTATGAACTATTAAGGGTTATAACCTTGAATGCCCCATGAGGTATCCTCCAAAACCTGTGACCCAGAGCAATATTGGATATGCAATCCATCGCTCAAGCCCTCCGATGCCGAGCACCATAAAAGGGCTTTCCTGTCCCATAATGTAGAAGAGAAAAAGGTCGAGAAGAGCTATCCCTCCGAGTATTACTGAAAAATAGCTCATAGGTGCCCTCTGCACCCTGCAACTTGCAACTGCTGATAGCCCGCCTGCAAGAAAGGCCAGCAGGGCAAAGATTGCATGGGTGTCCCCATAGCTCCCGTTAAAAATTCCTACACCCAGAACACCTGTACCAAAGAGGCCCAGAAAGACAGTGACCATTTTCTTCCTGAATGCCCGGTGAACGCAATAGGAAGCAGCAATGATCAAGAGGCCTGAAATAACCATTGACGCGTCAAAAATTGTTGCTGACGGCTGTATTATTATGCTGTCAGGAGGAAGCGTTCCTCCAAGGTCACTTATTGTATTCTGCGATGTGCTGTATCCCGGATAAAAAGTTTCGGCTGTAATAATCCCGAGAAAAGCCAGTACTCCTGCACTGAATAAAAGTGCCCCTGCGATGTTTTCATTTCGCATGCGATAGTGTGATCTGTCAGCCATAAAAATCTGATAAAATAATATTCCGGAAATACTTAGTCGTTATGCTGGGCAAAAATATGGGAGAAGGTTCTGGAGAAGGTAACAGAGAATACTTGCCAAAATGCAAGTCTCAGATATATATTTTAATTTGAGACAATAATTATAAAAGCAGATAGTTTTAACTCAGAAGCTAAGTAGCAATCATTATATTACCAATGATCAAAATAAAAACACAAAGTAAAAACTTATTCACCCATAAATTCAAAAAATATAAAACCGGGTAGCATACAGTTAAGCCAGATTGCCTGAAGCGCGGCAGATTAGCGGAATACTCGCAGCTTGTGTAGGAGGTTAACTATACAGGAGGCTTGTGTCTTATCAGCCAGGTTACTGAGAGCTTCAGCGATCATTAAAGTTAATTCTAAGGCCTTTTCCAGAGCTTGATTCTACTTTGCTCTGAGCCTGCGGCCTTTCCCAAAGATTCCTGAGAGGCTTCCTTCCGGATATGGAGTTTTTCCTGTAATGAACATGAATTATTAAAAACCGTCAGCATGAGAACTTCTCAAGATTTATTTTAAATGAATGAGATATACACTCTTTTTCGAAATTGATCAATAACTCACGGACACGACTCGAGTTTCTCTAGATCCCAAACCGTTGTAAAAATCCATTTTAATGCCAGCAGCTCTCTGAGAATGGAAATATTTTACGGGCTGTAAGCACTTGATTTTTAATTTTTACTCGTTAAATCATTAAACTATTCAGGATTTTATTTGGAACCGCGGTTCCAAATTTTCTTTCTCAGTCTAACCTGTCCTCTCTGTTATCAATCTACCGAAGTATTTTCTGTAAGCCCATTCAACAAAAAAGCAAAAAAGAACCGTAACTCCAAAAAAAACAAGCACTGTCTTCGAGTGAATGAATTCGAAATACATAAGCACACCAAAGAAGATCATGCTGCTAAAAAGTGAAGCCCATATAAGATAGGACTTTGCTCCGGTTGCCTTTAACAGGCGGAGATGGGAAGTGTTAACCGCTATGTGGATTATAAGGAGAGAAGCACTGGCAAGCACGCCTATCCCTTCAAGCTGGAGAAAGTTTGCGCAGAGGATAACCAGACCTGATGTAATAAAAAGTCCTTCAGTGCTTCTGTGCCAGACTTGCCTTTCAAAAAAAGCAGGCAATTCTCCATCTTTTGCAAGCATATAGCTTACCTTCGCACCTCCGTAAAGTGTGGCATTGATTGCGGAAGATGTGGAAAAAAGAGCAGCAAACGCCATTATTTTGAACCCGGGATCGCCCAGGAAAGGTTTCGCAGCGGCTGCAAGGGCATAGTCCTTTGCGTTTTCAATCTCAGGGACCGAGAGGTTACCCGTCACAGCAAGACTGACGGATACATAGATAAGAATAACGAGCAAAACGCTCAGATAAAGGGCATCAGGAAGGGTTTTTTCCGGATTTTCCATATCCTCTGCAGCGTTGGTTATCAAATTAAAACCTTGATAAGCAAGAAATACTATTCCCGCACCAAAAAGAATATTTTTGGAACCTGGCCATGTAGAAGTGGAAAGATTGCCAGGATTCATGTAAAAGATACCGGCAGCTGCAAAAAGAATAAGGATTCCAACTTTTATTGAAACAATAAAAATTTCCGATTTTCCGACAGCTTTTGACCCTATAAAATTAATGGCTGTAAAGGCCAGTATTATTGTTGTGGCAAAGATATTTGTCCAGATTTGGGCTGAGCCTGGAGGAAGGAAGGTTACTGCATAATACGAAAAACCCTTTGCATAAAGAGACAGCGCAAAAATATAGCTCACCCAAAGAAGGAGATTTAGCCCTCCGGTGAGAACTCCATCTCCCAAACCTTTAAGAAGAAACTCAACAGGTCCGCCTGCAGACGGATACCTGGCTCCCATCTTTGCATATGAATATGTGTTTAAAAGAGTTATCAGTCCTGCAATACTAAAAGAAACATATACAGCGTTTCCGGAAACCTGAACTGCTGTTCCAAAAATAGAAAAAATTCCGGCTCCGATCATAGCCCCAATGCCTATTGAAGTTGCAGCATAGAGTCCTATTGATTTATTTCCAGTCACAAAAATCCCGAACTTATGTTTCTTTCTCTTTTAAGACTAATTCAATGAAACACGGTAATTAGTAAATATATGCTGTTCAAAAAACCTTTTGGGTAGA
This sequence comes from uncultured Methanosarcinales archaeon, assembly GCA_964560735.1. Taxonomy (GTDB): domain Archaea; phylum Halobacteriota; class Methanosarcinia; order Methanosarcinales; family Methanosarcinaceae; genus Methanosarcina. The sequence continues at coordinate 43,894 of CAZLNG010000012.1, forward strand.
TTGTTAAGGATTAGATGGGCATTATAGATAATAGTTTTAAGCAGAAGAATACTGATTCTGCCAGTGACTTTCAATTTTAAAGCTTATTGAATCTCAAAGGGCTGTCGATATTGTAACCCTACATTTTTTTACTTTGCTTTTACAATTTCTTATAGGGAGTTGAATATGGACAGGAAGAACATTCCACCTGGTTTTACAGATGTTCTTGACTTCAAGTTGTAGATGCACTTTTCGGAATGAGGGCGCGGCGCTTTTTTATGGGAGCTTCTATCCCGGACGGCTACTTTAAATACAAATCAAAGTATGACCCTCTACCTCTTAGAGCGTGTCTTAAAATTAAATTTGATTCTGCAATTGGAACAGGAACTACGCATTTGGATTTAAAAATCTGTACATTAAGCCGTTAAATGCCTTAATTATAAATTCCAACCATGAAGCCTGATGTATTTGATTTTATACATATAGCGAATAATTCAGACTTAATAAATTTACATCCTGTATTTAAAATCAACAATTACCATTATCCAAATGTAGATATGGTTTGAATATTAAGATAGCCTCTTAGCTACGGGGATAATTTTCCCATATTATCTGATATTTTATTCGCAATCAATATAGTTTCGCCTGTTGTTTTTATCTGACTGACAGGCCGGCTTCAGACCCTCAAGGTGCAGGAAGGGAAAACTGAAAGATTGCTTCCTTGATTTCGGAATAGATTACTCAGAATGCCACTACTTTACTCATATCCAGTTTGACCAGGCATAAATCCCCTATATTCAGGTTCAGGGCATCGGCAAATTGTGCAGGTACTTCGGCAGTCAGGGATTTTTCATGCCTGGCAAGCTTAAGTATAATTCTTTTCTTTGTCCCTTTGCTGGTGATGCTGTGGACATATGCCAAATACATGTTTTCGTCCTGATCCACGGAGCCGGAGCCCGGCAGGAGAAGCGTTATGTTGTCCGGGTGGATCCCCCAGGACACTTTATCTCCTTCCTTCAGGTTCAGGGAATTTACCGTGATCCGCATGCCTCCGCTCTTTAAGACTGTGCTTTTTGGGCCTGCATTATGCCCTTCAACCCAGGCATCATCAAAAATATTTGATAGACCCACGAGCTCTGCGACATGCTGGTTTATGGGGTGATAAAAGATCTCTTCAGGAGTCCCGAACTGCTGGACTTTTCCTCTGTATAAGATCAGAATCCTATCAGCTAAAAGGAAAGCTTCATCAAGGCTGTGCGTGATAAATAACAGCGGTATCCCTATTTTTTTTTGCAAAATTTTTATTTTTTCTGTAAGTTCGGTCCTTATTTCCTTATTCAGAGCAGAAAAGGGCTCATCCAGCAATAGAAGTTCTGGTCGCGGAGCCAGAGCCCTTGCCAGAGCGACTCTTTGCTTCTGCCCGCCTGAAAGCTGGGAAGGATATCGGGTTTCCAGCTCCTCTATGCGGAGAAGGCTCAGCATTTCCATTACTCTTTCTTTCCTGCTTTCTTTTTCCCAATTTTTGAGGCCGCATTCTATATTTTTTCTCACATTCATATGGGGAAACAGGGTGTAGTTCTGGAAGACATAGCCCATGTTACGTTTCTGAATGGGCAGATTAATTTTTTTATGCTTATTTTTATTTTCGTCCTTATTTTTGTCCTTATTTTTATCCCTACTTTTATCCTTATTTTCGTCCTTAAAATAGTACACTTTATTGCCCACGGTTATATTTCCGTAATCAGGCTCCGTGATTCCTGAAATGCATTTGAACAATGTAGTTTTTCCGGACCCTGATGGCCCGAAAAGCACCACAAGTTCGTTTTCCATTTCAAAGCTGACGTCAAGCATGAAGGATTTTTCAGCTTCTTGTTTTCTATTACTTTCAGCTTCATGATAGCATTTTTTAAGGTTGACCTTAACACCCAAGTTTATACCTCAAACTTTCCTCTGCTGACGATTTTTCCGGTTAGAGCAATGGACATCAACGATATAAAGACCAGAACTAAAACCAGTATATTGGCAAGTTCGTTGTTTCCTGCCTGAAAAGCGCTGTAAATTGAAATCGACATTGTGTTCGTTTTTCCCGGAATATTTCCTGCAAGCATAAGCGTTGCTCCGAATTCTCCGACAGCCCTTGCAAAACTGAGAACCAGGCCAGCCAGTATGCCCCTTTTTGCAAGAGGCAGGGTTACCATAAGGGCAGTTTCAAGCTCACTTCTTCCAAGGATATAAGCTGCATATTCAAGCTCTTTATCCACTGCTTCAATGGCTGCCTGGGCAGTTCTTACCATAAGTGGGAGAGAAACCGTATAAGCCGCAATAACTGCTGCCTGCCAGGTAAACATAATTCCGGTCCCCAGAACTTCGAAAATCAGGTGTCCAAGAAACCCGTTTTTACCTACAGTAATGACCAGAAGATACCCGATTACCGTAGGCGGAAGGATCAGAGGAAGTGTTACAAGCAGTTCTGCAAGCTCCTTTCCCCGGAAAGTACGCCTCGCAAATATATAAGCAATTAACACGCCGCTGCAGAGTACGAGAAGAGACGATATGACAGCTATCCAGAGCGTTATTGATAAAGGAAACCATACCTGGTCGAGTATCGGGATCATGTTTCACTCAAACTCTATTATCTGGATAATGCCGTAAATCCGTATTTTTTCAGGGTTTCCTGTCCTTCTTCTCCTGTTACGAATTCAACGAACTCCTGTGCTTCTTCCTTATGCTCAGAAGAAGAAACTACGGCTATCGGATAGTTTACAGGGGTATTAACAGGTACACTGGCAACGATTTTAATTGTCCCTGGTTCTGCATTCTTTGCGTCGGTCATATAGACAAAACCTGCATCGACCTCTCCTCTTTCCACATATACCAGAACCTGTTTGACGTCTTCGGCAAGCACCATTTTGTTTTCCACTTTGTCCCACAGGCCTGCTTCGGTCAGTGCAAGCTTTGTATATTTTCCTACAGGGGCTGTATCAGGGTTTCCAATCGCGATTTTTTCTATTTTTGGGTCCGCCAGGTCCTCAACGCCTGTTATATTCAGGGGATTATTTTCGGGAACAATGAGCACAAGTGAATTCTGAGCAAAATCTTCTCTTGTACTGTTATCTATAAGAGTTTCATTGCTGAGTATATCCATCTGACTCTGGTCAGCTGAAGCAAAAACATCTACAGGAGCCCCTCCTTCTATTTGTGTGCGCAGGCTGCCTGATCCTCCAAAATTCAGGCTCATATTAGTTCCGGGGTTTTCTGCCTCATATTGGGAAGCTATATCCGTGAAAGCTTCAGTAAGGCTGGCAGCTGCGGAAACGGTTATAGGATCAGACTCCTGTTCGGAAGCCGGAAGCATAACTACAGCCAGGCTTGCCAGGAGCAATATACCCACAGCAGCATAGATAATTTTTTTGTTGTTTTCCATTACTACTCCTCTAATCTATCCTAAATGTGTTTTATGAATGAAATGTAACGTTGTTCAATGAGTGGTTGTTCAACGAATAGTTGTTCAATAAACGGTTGTTAGATGAACAGTTGTTAGATGAACAGTTGTTAGATGAATGGTTGTTCAAAGAAGCGTTATGTATGTTGAAACATAACGTTTTTCTTTCTTCATCTTAATACTATAAGAAGATTTCCAGTTTCATTCTCAAAAAAGATGCCTGAAGACTATTTTTCAATAGCTTTTCGCAGAAGTTTCAAGAAAAAATAGTCAGGAAAGTTTTTGGGAACGTGCTTGTAATGAATTCATATATTGGAAAACATACAGGCTTCCTTTTTGTCCTAATCCTGTAAATAGAAAAGAAATTAAATTAAAGAGTTCAGGCGCTGTTTATAAGCTAAGCTTTTAAGATTCCGAATAGACTTTCGTAAACTCAGCCCCAAATGTAATCATCATTGAGGTGTAAAAAATGAGAAGAAACAATCCTATGATAGACCCTATTGCTCCATAAACACTTGTAGGGTTGCTGTATTTTAAAGAAAGTCCAACAGCGTATTTGCCTATTGTGATCAGAATTACTGTTACGAGAGATCCTACGAAAATAGATTTGAAATCCAGACTCTTAGCAGGAAGTACTCGATATATAAGCATGAAAAATAGTACAAGAATCAGGAAACTGGAGATGGAACCTGCATAATTAGCAATAATCGGCGAAAAAGGCCAGATTCCATACAACCAGCTTGAACCCATAAAAATGACTCCTTCAACAATTATGCTGATAACAAGCAGCCCTCCAAAAAAGATAACGATAGCAGAGGACATGACCGCATCTCTGGTAAAGTTTTTAACACCGTTTGACTTAGCGGGTTCAACATCCCATGCTCTCTCAAGAAAACCCTTCAATTTCCTGAAGAAGCTGCTTGCACTCCAGAGAAGAAGTATAAGACCCACCAATGCGCTTATCGAGAGAGAATCAATTGCCGGAATACGCTCGAAAAGCAGCAATATCATGTTGATAACTCTCTCATCAACGACCCCTTGCAGGTTTTCCAGGATTCTATTCTGAATATGTTCCGACTTTAAAAAAATACTTCCTATAGAAACTGACAGGAGCAGGAGAGCAGGAAGACCCAATACAAAATAGTATGCCAGCGCAGCACTATAAGTCATGGCATCGTCTTCCATCCATTCCTTTATTGTTCTGGTGACCAGATTAACTACGTATCCCCGGCTCATATTCCCCTAGTCTATAATGTATTGCACTTTTATTAAGCATCTCTTATTAAATTATTACAAAACCTGTTTTTGCAAATGAAGAGATAATAATGAAAATAGAAGAAAAGTAAAACAGAAGGAGTATTATAAAAGAAAATGGAAGATAAAAGAAAATAATATCACTCTTGGAAAACAAAAAAAATGAAAAATAAAAGAAAATCCATTTAATGTAACGGATACATTTATTTTGGGCTTTTTACTCTTAGATCAGGCCTCTTTTTGCAGGAATAATTTTTTCGTCAACTCTTTTTCCGTAGGGACAGATAAGGTTGCATATTGTGCATTCCATGAAGCCTCTTTCCGTGATTCTTCGGATCTTTTTCTCCCATTTCGGATCTATATCTTTCTCAAGTTCATGGGAGACCACACATTTATCGTAATTTACCTTTTGACCCGCAGGTACCCCCTGAGAAGGCCCGGGTATGATAGCGTTGTAAGGACAGGCCTGTACGCACAGCGATTCTTTCTGGCAGAGGGGTTGTTCTGCACAGAGGTTTCTTGAGAAAGGCTCATCAGGTTCGATTTCGGCTGTGGTGAGCATGGCAACCCAGCGTACTCTTGGGCCGTATTCCGGAGTTATAACCTGGGTGTTGTGCCCTATGAAACCTAGCCCTGCAAGGTACGCAGCTACTTTGACATGCAGGGAGTGCGTGGGAATCGCCTTTATTCCTTTATCTTCCCAGAGCCACTGGGCAATTCTCCATGCCCTTGTCTCGACAGTCTCATAGTAAAGATTATAATATTCAGCTTCTCCTCCGCTAAAATCTCCTGTTCCGGGCGTACTTATAGCAGCATTCATGCCTTCGTCCCAGATCACCATGCCCATGACTATAAGGGACTTAGCTTCAGGCATTATTTCAGACGGAAGGGCAAGTCCTCTGCCTGGGGGAAATTCAACTTTTTCCATCTCAGCCATATCAGAAACTCCAAAAAGCTGGAAGCCTCCGCTAAGAGCCTTAGTTCTAATTTCGTCTTTTAGAGCCATTATAAACCTCTCTATAACTTTTGCTGGCTGCAAACAGGCAAAAAAAGAAAACCATGGGGTGGAAAACTGTTTGCAACAAGTTCAGCTTAATATAAAATTAAGTTTTGAACTACTTCTAGTTTTGTAAGAGAAGAATTTTAATTTTAGCCCCCTCTTTATTTCTTCACTCAGGGAAGGCTTGTAATTCCTTCCTTTCGTTAATTCCGTAATTTACAGTTATCCCCAATAAAAGTACAGCTAAAGAACAGTACTTTTGGACAGAACTCTTCATATATCTGTGCAAATTCTCCATAGAGTATGCTTTCTTCGCCAATTTGAATACATCCTCTATGATGGATCAACAATTTCCATTTGAAATCCTCGTTTAATGGTATAAGCGGAGCTTTCAAATATATCGCCAGAGGGGGATTGTACGTCCTCCTCAATAAAATTTACGGTTTTCTAAGGTGTTAATTAGATTTTAGGTCAAAAATATGATGTACTTTTTTTGGGGAAACTATTATCTAACTTAATTAGCAGAAAAAAATGGAAATAAGTTTCAGTTAAATAGTGAGTTTAAGAGGACCCTATTTCTAATCTCCAGAGTAATCGGTTGAATCTCAACATCATACGAAACAAGGATATATGTAATTTTTTATTTATGTTTGAAAAGAAAGGCCCTTGCTATGCACGGTGACAAAAGCGGTTTATGACAACTATTATTGTAACTCCGGAAGATCTCTCTACTAACTGCTCAGGACCCTTGGTACAAAAATAGTTAAAAATCAAAAAACAGTCAAAATTAAGCGAAAAAAAGAAAAAAATCACCCTGCTCCCTTAAAAATAAAAGGCAGGGAAATAAATAACATCTTACTGTTTATCCATCGCTTTTCTGTAGATCCTCGCCTGGAACCCGTGATACTTCGCAAACCCTTCCGCGTCCTTCTGGTCAATGGTCTGGCTATCAAAGAAGAACAGGTTTTCGGAGTAGAGGGATCTCTCCCTAATACATTTGTTAAGAATAAGAAGTAACTATCAGAAATGAACCGCTGAACAAGAAATGAAAATCTGTCCCCAAAGAATTCACTTGAAATATATTTTTCCTGCCGGCGGTCTGCTTAAATCTTTTCCAAAATCTCCCTCGAACATGTTTGTTAAGAGAAGTAGTAAGAAAAGTGAAATTAAAAAACCCGTAATTTTTTTCAGATTTAGAAGGAGCACTTTGCAGGACTTTTTTCCGATTACTTGAGTTTATTACTTTGCTCTTCTTGCTAAAAAGGTAGAACTGTCTCCGAGATGAAATCTAAACTCGCCTTCCAGTACGTCTTTTTCTTTTATCCTGACCCAACCACTACCAAAGACGTGATCGCACTCATCATTTCCTTCCCAGGTGAATTCAAATCTTTTGCCATCAGCATAATCAATGATCCGTCCGTCTATATAACCACAAACTAAACCAAATTGAAAATCCCCCAGGTTGTCTGGCTTTATCATAATATAAGCCTGAACGTCCATATTGAAATAGTCCTCATCCCATAGTTCCATCTCATAAATGTGCCATGTCCCTGTGAAGTCCATAATTTAGATTTTCCTTTCTTGCATAAAAACATCGCTATAAAGCATTATGAACTTGAAGCTTTATAAGGGGCACTTTGCCGGGCTTCTTTAGATTAAGCGATTCTTTTTCCTCTGATGGGAGTTTTCTGATTAAAGTAAGACTTCCAACTAAATTCTACGCATAAACTTCGTTAGCTGAGTTCAATGAAGATTATTTATAGCATTTTTAAGCAAAGAAATAGGGGGGTTATTTTCTGGATATACCTAAATTTAAAAGACTACCAGGACACATAGCTATAATACCGGATGGAAACAGGAGATGGGCTCTAGATAGAGGCTTAGAAAAGCATGAAGGATATAAATATGGAATAGTTCCAGGCCTGGAGCTATATGATATCTGCGTAAAAATAGGAATACGCGAAATTACTTTTTTTGGATTCACTCAAGACAACACAAAAAGACCTCAAATTCAAAGAAAAGCGTTTGTAGACGCCTGTATAAAGTCAGTTAAAGAACTTTCCAAACGTGATGCTGAACTTCTTGTAGTAGGGAATACCAATTCGGACATGTTTCCAAAAGAGTTACTTGCATATACAAACAGGACTAAATTTGGGAAAGGTAAAGTAAGGATAAATTTTTTGGTAAATTATGGCTGGAATTGGGATTTAACGTCTGCATTTGAGAACTCTTCAGATAGTAAAAAAATGATAGAAAATATTGCATCAGCAGACATTCCAAGAATAGATTTACTTATTCGTTGGGGAGGAAGACACAGACTTAGTGGAATGCTTCCAGTTCAAACGGTATATTCGGATATATACGTGGTTGACGAAATGTGGCCTGATTTTAAGCCAGAACACTTATTCAATGCACTGGAGTTTTATCAAGATCAGGATATTACACTGGGTGGATAATTGACTTTCTTGCCTTTTATCAATCCTTTAAAATTGATTTTTTCTTTTTTGGGCAGTTTTCAGATTAAGTTGAAAATCTGTTAATCGAATCTTGTTTTCATAGGAGCCATCTGAAACTGGACCGCCGAATACGAAATTAAAATCTTACCCTCATAACTAAATCAATTAAAATATATTTATCCTGCCGGCGGTCTGCTTAAATCTACCCTGAAAAAGTTTGTTGAGATAATGTTAAGAAAAGCGAAATTGAAGAACCCTGATTTTTATAGATTTATAAGGGGCACTTTGCAGGGCTTCTTTAGAGTAAATTGATCTTATCCTTTAGAAGGGCTGTTTTCGAATTGAAGTGAAAAACTGTTAAACTGATAATTGTTTTTAGGAGCTATTATAAAATGGGCTACTGAATGAGAGTTCTTTGTTGGTCTATCCCTCAAGGAATTTTGTCCAATAGTCCCACTCCCTTAGAATTTTTTCACTTATTCTTAAAGCTCACAACAAGATTTCTCAACTCATAAATCTTGTCAGCTACAAGTTTAGGAACATCTGTTTCTATTTCGTAAGAAGCAAGTAATGGAATTATTGGAACAGCTACTTTCAATTTCTGAGTTGTGCTCAAAGGAGAATACAATTCATAAAGCACTTCCTCAATCTTTCCTTTCATTTCAGGGATATAATTTTTAATCTCTTCTAAATTTCGTTGTATAGTATCAAGATATTCCTGTGGATTTTGTAGTTCATCTACAGATTCTATTAATCTGTCAACTGAAGCTCTTAAAGATTTAATTTCATTTAAAACTGGAATTGTTTTTACAGACACTTGTATATTTATTATCTGTGGAATTAGGTTATTGAGTAAGATATACTGTTTTATTATATCTTCTTCATGAAAAATTTGATCGACTCTATTAAGGATTAAATTGTTCTCCTGAATGTTAGGAATATATGATTTTAACATAAAAACAAGGCTTTCAATTTGTGGTGCAAGATATTCCTGACTACCAATTTTCCAACTCTGAACTTCTCTACTGACAGCGCATGCAATTTCTTGTGTTGGAGTACCTTGAGAGACCTGGCATGCAGTTTTTGCTTTTTCCCGAATTTCTTCAAGAAGGGAGTTTAATTTTCTATTAAGAATAGGAAGCCCTCTTCTCAATACTTCTGTCGCGTAAGGAGATACTTGTTCTGTTTCGGACATTAAATCAGCAGCCCTTTCACAGTATTCCATGTAATGGCTTAGATCTTCTTTATCAATTTCCAAGCTTCTATTTTCAAGGCTTTGGACGTCCTTCAATGCTTTTGCTAGATTATCTACAGCTTCAAAAAGCAATTCTTTGTTTTTTGACCTTTTAACTGCGCTTCTAGCCTCCGTAAGATACTTAGCAACTTCATCTTTCGCCTGCTGATTTTCATCGGAAATTATTGTATAGAGTGAACGATAGAATGGCAGGCAAAACTGTGATGGATTAAAAAGAGTAGATTCCTGTGACGTTTTTTCGAAAAATTTTATAGCCTGCTCAAACTCTCTCCTATAATCTATTTCATTCTCTGCTTGGGAAGCTTTAAAGATGGAAATTTTCCCTAGACAGTAATAAGCGTTTCTCCTCACACCAATATCTTCATCATTTGTGAGTTCTATCAACTCTTCCCAAAATTGTCGTTGATCTGGAAGTTGAGAATAAATAGAACTAAGAATAGATGCAATAGTTGCTCTTACATTTCTATCCTTATCCCTCATACAGCTAAGTAAATCTTGACTAAGCCTTTGTTCATCTGGAATTAAATGAAAAGCAGAAACTAAAGCATAAGCTACCTGGTTTCTCACATCTATATCCTTATGTGCTGAGAGAGTGAGAAGATCTTCCCAGGCTGCTTCCTTATTGTCTACCATCAAGATAGCAGATTTTAAGACATTTGCTACAACTCTTCTTACTTGATAATCTCCAGAAGTAACATTAATTAGGTCGTTCCACGCTTTTTGTTTATCTGGAACATAAGGAAAATTATTTACAAGCCCATTAGCGGCAATCGTTTTAACTTGACTGTCTTTATCAAAAGAGAACTTAACTAAAGACTCCCAAACCTTTTGTTTCTCTGGAGCTGATGTATAATTAGAGACAACTGCATTTAAAGCATCTTTTTTAACTTGGATATTTTTATCGTGGATTAATTCGATTAGATCTTCCCAAGCTTTATGTTTATCACAAACATTTGGAAAAATATAATTAATATTGCTCGCAGAAATTGTTTTTACTTCAGTCTCCTCATATTTTATGAGTTGAATAAGATATTCCCAAGCTTTGTGTTTATCTTCACGTCTGACGATATTTAAACAAAGAATTTTGGCCGCAGTACGCAAACTATTCTTATTTGTAGTTCTTGTAAATCTTAATAAATCTGCCCAAGCTTTTTCTTTATCTGGTGAATTTGAAAAAATAGCAATCATAGAGTTTTTTACTGTTTCATCTGCTTTACTTTCCTTAAAATCAACTAATTTAGTTATATCTAACCATGCTCTATCCTTATTAGGGACAAGTGGAAAAGCCAAACTAAATATTAATGGCATGCACGATGTTACTCTATAATCTTCGTTGATCAACAGTTTTGCCGTTAGTGCCACTAATTCTTCCCAAGCCTTCTGTTTGTCAAGGACTTGAGGGAAAAGTTCAATAATATTGCGTCTTGCACCAGGAGCATGTTCAAAGTACGCGATTTCAAATACTTCTAAAGAACGTTTCCATTTTTCTTCATTCATGAATTTTAAAATCTCCGTCACTTGTCACTAATTCTAAAAACTTATAATTTAAAAAAGTTTCTGTATAAAAATCTGTTTGAGCAAATTATACTTTAAAAACCAATTTTTTACGAAAAGCCCGTGCTACGCACGGTAACAATAATGGTTTAAGACAGCTATTACTGTACTCTGGAAAATCTAAATCTATCAATTACTCTAGAACTCTGAGAAAAGAGAATACTAAAAAAATCCAAAAGAGCCAGAAGTAAGTCAAAAAAGAGAATAATTATCCTGCCTACTGAAAAAAAGGCAGGTAAAGAACTAGAACTTCAAATTTATTTTTCCATAACTTTCCTGTACATCCTCGCCTGGAACCCGTGATACTTCGCAAAACCTTCTGCATCCTTCTGGTCAATGGTCTGGCTGTCAAAGGAGACCAGGTCTTCGGAATACAGGGCGTTTGGAGAGGAGCGGGCAAGGATAGTAAGTGCGCCTTTGTAGAGCTTCACTTTCACTGTGCCTGTAACCCTTTCCTGGGACTTGTCGATAAAGGCGTTGAGGTCGGCAAACAGGGGGTCGTCTACGAGGCCTGCGTATGCCATTTCGGACCACTGCTCTTCAACGA